>NZ_JABUMQ010000010.1:0-68578 GCF_013336645.1 Myxococcus sp. CA039A
GAGACAGGGCGGAGGCGGGGCCTTGACGAGGTTGAGCACCACCTCGATGGGCTGCTCCGCCTCGAGGGCGATGGGCTTCACCAGCAACATCAGCACCGCCACGATGCCGACGTGCACGGCAATCGAGAAGGCGGCAAAGCCGAGGATGCGCGAGGGAGGGTCGGTCTGCTGCGCGAACATGCCGGGGCAGGGCATACCACAAGCTGGGGAAGAGTCCTCGGGATGTAATCGTGCTGCGCCAGCAGAACGGGGGTCTGTCACGAGGACGCCACTCAACTGATACCTGAGGACGTGAGACTCGTGCTAGAGGGCCGCCACCTCGTCCCATCCCCAGAGGTTTTTTCCGTGCAGACAAAAATGAAGTGCGTACTCGGGCTCGCGGCAGCCCTGAGTGCGATGGCGTGTGGTGAGTCGAACGAGGAGGTCGGTGACAAGTACCAAGGAGTCATCGACGCCACGAACCTCGACTCCAAGTTCAGGCCCACCAGCGGCATCTACCGGCCGGCGGCGGCCCGGGTGAGGGGCACCAACGTGCCCTTCTACAACCTGGGACAGGTCGCGACCGAGCGCAAGGATGACCGCGGCGTGCTCACCAACTCGGGCGTCCCCGTGGACGAGACCGGACGTCCGTTCCTGCCCGCGAGCAGGGTGGTCGCCACCTCGTACGACTTCGCGGACGGCTGCAAGACGGGCAAGGCGGACTTTGACTTCCGCCTCGACAGCTACCCGGAGACGGTGCAGTGGCCCCTCTTCGCGGCGCTACCGCTGACCGTTACCGGCAACACCACGCCCCCCGTGCTGCCCCTGATGAAGGTGGCGCGCTGGACGGGCACGGGCGCCGAGCAGTGCAACTCCATCAAGGACGTGGCCTCGCTCACCAAGGGTGCCTTCGGTGGCGCCGCCGAGGAAGAGACGACGCTCGCCCTGCGCGCCATCATCGACGTGTCCGCGCAGCTCAACCCCCTGCGCACGGGCTCCGAGTTCACCGCCCAGGGCGGCTGGTACCGCGGCCTGCAGCTGGCCTACCTGGACGGCGGTCCCGTGCAGGTGGATGAGACCGGCAACGTGCGGGTGATGGACGGCGTCCTGGTGAGCCCGCCGACGGGCGCGCCCACCACGGAGACGCCCGTGTACCTGTTCTCGGCCCTCCCCGGCGAGGAAGGCTGGTCGCCGGTGGTGCGCCTGCGCACCTTCACCGCGACCGCGGCGAAGCCCGCCTCCAGCTACACCGGTCTGTGCGTCGACACCTGCGCGGAGACCGAGCTCAACCTCTCCACCGTCACCCGGTACGCCGGCGTGCTCTTCGTCGTGGGGAGCACCCTGTGAGCGCCACCCTTTCTTCCCAGAGCCCTTCCATGAAGACGCCTTTCTTCCGGGGCGGCGGCGCGCTCGCGCTGCTGCTCGCGCTCGTCGCGGCCCTCCCCGTGCCCGCCCTCGCCGCGGGCCAGAACTACGGCCGCATGGCCGGCTACGTCTATGACCCGACGGGCGCCCCGCTCGCCGAGGTGCCCCTCACCGTGACGGGCCCGGCGCTGCTGCAGCCCCAGTCGCGCACCAGCGGCGAGGACGGCCGCTTCGAGTTCGACACCCTGCCCCCGGGCGAGAACTACACCCTGGAGGTCAACGTCCCGGGCTTCGCCCCCATCAAGAAGACGGGCATCACCGTCCTGCTCGGCCAGGCCTCGCAGGTGGACGTGAAGCTGGAGGTGTTCACCGAGCAGACGGCGGTGGCCACCTACGAAATCGTCGAGAAGGTCAACCCCATCATCAACCCGGACTCCGCGCAGATGGGCGCGGTGATGAACGCGGAGAAGGCGGCCACCTCGCCCGTCTTCACGCAGGTGCAGGCCATGCCCCAGTTGGTGGCGGGCGTGGGCAACGGCAACGCGCCCAGCCTGCGCGCCGGCCTGTCGCGCTACGGCAAGTTCTTCATCGACGGCATGGACACGTCCGACGTGGTGGACGGCAGCATCAGCTCGCCGATGAGCTTCTACGCGGTGGAGAACTTCGAGGTCATGACCGGCGGTCTGGACGCCCAGTACAACTCGCTGGGCCTCATCCAGAACGTCGTCAGCAAGAGCGGCTCCAACAAGTTCACCTACGACGTGACGATGATTCTGTCGCCGGCGTGGGCCAACGCGAAGTACCGGGGCGCGGCCAACCAGAACCCCAACGTGGCCAACTACACGCAGAACGAGGTGCCGCTGTCCGAGACGGCCTTCTACAGCCCCCTGGTGGGCGTGGGCGGCCCCATCATCAAGGACAAGCTGTGGTTCTACGTCTCCGGCCAGTGGAACTTCTCCCAGCGCGACACGCCGCTGGGTGAGGAGAGCCGCACGACGGACACGCAGACGCGCCTGGCCCGCCTGAAGCTCACCTGGCAGCCCACGCCGAAGGACCGCCTGTCCCTGGCGTTCAACTACGACAACAACACCATCACCAACCAGGTCGCCTCGACGTTCGCCGCCCCGGAGGCGGAGACGCAGATCGACCGCGGCGGCTTCTTCGCCATCGTCAACTACGACCGCAGCATCTCCGACAACGTCCTCTTCCAGCTCCAGACGGGCACCACCTTCAAGGACATCTGGCAGGGCCCCATCGACGAGGACTCGCAGGAGATTTCCCACACCTACAACAGCGTCACGTACCGGAACGCCGGCGCGCTGCGCAACGAAGTGGGCAACCTGGTCACTGAGCAGCGCATGCGCTACCAGTTCGACCCGACGCTGCTCTTCAAGCTCAAGAACCACCAGATGAAGGCGGGTCTGCAGTTCAGCTACCTGAGCGGCGACAAGACCACGCAGGTGATTGGCAACCAGCGCTTCAATGACCGCAACGGCGAGTGCAACCCCGAGGACCCGTCGACCTTCCAGTTCTGCAACGAGCGCCTGGACTTCTACAACACCGACGGCGCGCAGGCCCCGCTGACCACCGAGGCGGGCACCCTCATCTCCAGCGCCTTCCTCCAGGACCGCTGGAACGTCAACCGCTACCTCACGCTGGTCGCGGGCCTCCGCGCGGACGTGGGCCGTCTGTATGGCGACGACAACCAGTTCATCACCAACCTGGTGGGCGTGGGCCCGCGTCTGTCGGCCACCTACGACTTGTTCGGCAACCGCAGCACGCTGGTCAAGGTGCACTACGGCCGCTCCAACGAAGTGGGCGACGTCTTCATCGCGCAGCACGCCAACCCGGAGCTGACCACGGTGCGGTCCACCTTCGCCGGTGGCGCCTTCGCGGACTGTGCGCCGGACACCGTCGGCAACCCCCAGTGCAGCGTGTCGGGTGGCGCTTCTGGCCGCTACTTCGACAAGACGAGCCACACGCCGCCGCACGTGGACGAGCTCGCGCTCGGCCTGCACCACGCCATCACCGAGGGCTCCGTCATCGGCGTCGACCTCACCTACCGCAAGTACGCCAACATGTGGGTGGACGAGGAGATGAACCGCATCTGGGATCCGTCCGGCTCGCGCGTGGTCGGCTACGTGGACGGCGTGAATCACACCATCGTGAAGATCCACAACCCGGATGACGCCTGGCGCGACTACAAGGGCATGGACCTGTGGGCGCAGGGCAAGACGGGCCCGTGGGATCTGCTCGCCAGCTACACCCTTGCCTACAGCAACGGCACGGTGGGCGACTACTTCGACGGCTACGGGGTGAACCCGCGCTTCAAGCGCTTCTTCGAGGGTCCGTCCCCCGAGGACATCCGCCACACCATCAAGGGCGCCATCGGGTACACCACGCGGTTCGGTCTCGATTTCGGCGTGCGGTTCAACTACCGCACCGGCGCGCCCATGTGGATGTTCACGGAGGGCACGGTCGACCGGCAGCGCGTGTCTCGTTCGGAGCGCGGCACCGGCCACTCCTACAACACCAACACCGGCCTGCCGGACTTCAATGACCCGGCGGCCATCTCCGAGCTGCGCCAGCCGAGCCAGTTCATGTTCGATGTCCAGGCCCGCTACGACCTGAACCGCATCGTGAAGACGCAGGAGACCAAGATGGAGCTCACGCTCATCATGTTCAACGTCCTGAACAACAGCGACGTCACCTTCGTTCAGGAGCAGTACCGCCCCACGAACAACCGCTTCGGCACGGCGACCAGCCGCCGCAGCCCGATGCAGGCCGAGCTGCTGCTGCGCGTGCGCAACTAGCCACACCCGCGCACTTGGGGCCCTCGCTTCCGGAAGTCCTGCTTCGGAAGCGAGGGCCCTTGAATCCGGCGGGGACACCGTTCTAGACGGGCGTGTGACTTCCGCCATCCGTCCCTTCCGCCTCGGGCTGCTGTCCGCCCTCCTCGCCGCCTGCGCCTCGTCCACTCCGCCCGTGCCGGAGGCCGCTCCGGTGGCGCCCGCGCCCCCGAGCGAGGTGAAAGCCGCGCCGGCCCCCCTGCGCATCACCGTGGTGGGGACCAACGACTTGCACGGCTGGGTGATGCCCTCCCGCGCCACGCTGCCCGATGGCACCGGGGTGGACCAGGGCGGCCTGGCGACGCTCGCGGGCTACGTGTCCATCCTTCGGGCGGAGAATCCGGACGGCGTGCTGCTGCTGGACGGAGGCGACCTCTTCCAGGGCACCCTCGCCTCCAACCTCACCGAGGGTGAGGTGGTCATCAGCGCGATGAACACGCTCGCGTATGACGCCTCGGCGCTCGGCAACCACGAGTTCGACTACGGGCCCGTGGGGCCCCGCTCGGTGGCGCTCGACGGGGATGACCCGTTCGGCGCGCTCAAGGCGCGCATCGCCCAGGCGCGCTTCCCGGTGCTCGGGGTCAACGTCACCGACAGCCAGACGGGCGCGATTCCCACCTGGCTCGGCAACGAGGGCATGCGGCTGGTGGAGCGGCGCGGGGTGCGCATCGGCATCCTCGGCCTGGCCACGCCCCACACCCCGCAGGTGACCAATCCCGTGAATGTGGCGAGCCTGCGCTTCGCGCCCCTGGCTCAGTCGGCGCTCGCCGCGGCCCAGGCCCTGCGCGCGCGGGGGGCCGAAGTGGTGGTGGCGGTGGCGCACGCGGGGGCGGTGTGCAAGCGCCAGGACGACCCTCGCGACGCCTCCTCGTGCGACCGCGGGGACAGCGAGATCGTGGAGCTGCTGGAGAACCTGCCCGAGGGGACGTTGGATGCGGTGGTGGCCGGGCACACACACCAGCCCGTGGGCCACTTCATTCGCGGCACGCCGGTCATCGAGACGTCGGGCCGGGGCCGCGCGTTCGGGCTCGTGGAGCTCTTCGTGGACCCGGTGACGCGCAAAGTGCTCCCCGAGCAGACCGTGCTTCAGGGCTCCATCCCCGTGTGCGCGCGCATGGACGCGACGCTGGGCACGTGTGACGAGCGGAAGCTGAAGGCGGCGAAGAGCCTGGAGCTGGTCCCCGCCACCTTCCGGGGGCGCCCGGTGGTGGCCGACGCGGCGATGGAGTCACAGCTCACCGCGGCGTTCGCTCGCGTGGAGCAGGAGCAGAAGCGCTCGCTGGGCGTGCGTGTTCCCACCGCGCTCACCCGCAACTATGACGCGGAGAGCACGCTCGGCAACGTGCTGGCGGACGCGCTGCGCGAGGTCTCCGCGACGGACGTGGCGGTAATCAACAGCGGCGGGCTGCGCGCGGACCTGCCGGCCGGCGAGCTCACCTACGGCGCGTTCTACGAGGTGCTTCCCTTCGACAACACCCTCGCCGTCATCACCGTCTCGGCGGCGGAGCTGCGCAAGCTGCTGGAGGCCGGCTTTGGGCGCAAGGGCGTCCTCCAGGTGTCGGGGCTGAAGGTGCGGGTGGAGCTGTGCAACGGGGCCTCGCGGCTCACCTCCGTCACCCTGCCGAATGGGAAGGCGCTCCCGGCCAACAAGCGATTCCGCGTGGCCATGCCGGACTTCCTGGCGCGCGGCGGTGGGGGGCTGGAGGACGTGCTCAAGACGCTGGCGCCCGGGAGCATCGACCTGGGTGAGCGTCAGGCGCTGACGCTGCGCGACGCGCTCGTGGAGCACTGGAAGACCCGGGGCAAGCCGCTGGCGGCTCCCGCGCTCGGACGCATCCAGCGCGACACCGCGACGGCTGGCTGCCCCGCCGAGGCCGCCGGGAAGCCCTGACGGAGCGAGTCCCAGGGACGCCCGCGCGCAAGGGTTTGCTTGCGCGCGGCGCGAAGGTCAGACAGCCCCCTTGGAGACCACCGCGTTGAGCAGCACGGACACCTCTCGCATGAACCCGTAGTCGAGCGTGTCCGGCGTATCCGTCGAGCAGTGGTAGTGCGGGTTGCGAAAGTTCCCGGTATCGGTCCAGAGCACAGCGGGCTTCCCGGCGGTCCAGAACGGGAAATGGTCACTGCGCATCAGGTCGGGCAGCAGGACGTGGAGCGGTCCCCACGTCTTCGCCGTCATCAACCGCAGCCCTGGCGACTCGGTCGAGTTGACGGCACGGTCCATGATGGCGTTGGAGCGACCCTTCCCCACGAGCCCGAGGAAGTCGGGCGCCCTGAGGCTCTGGGGGACCCACGGAAACGGCAGCGCCTGGACAGGGCCTGAGCGTTTGCGAAAGCCGACCATCTCAAGCACGTGCGCCATGCCCAGCTGGCAGGGAAGCGCCGGCAGTCCATGGGCGACGAAGTCACGGCTGCCCAACAGCCCATCCTCCTCCGCGTTGAACCCGATGAAGCCCACGTGCGGGCCCGCGTCGGATTGCGCGAGGACCCGCGCACACTCCAGCATCACCGCCAGGCCGCTCGCATTGTCATCGGCACCGGGGCAATCCGGAACGCTGTCGTAGTGGGCCGCCACGAACGTCACCGGCCTGCCCTTCGCGTGTCGAGGCAGCGCCACGACGTTCCGATATCGACCCTGGATTCGCACCGACAGGCCGTAGCGCTCGAAGGCCGCCCCGAGCTCGTCACGCACCCAGGCATTGTTCCGGGCGTTCGCGAAGAGGTGCCGGGGAATCGCGAGATGTTCAACCCACTGGCGCAGGCGAACCTCATCCGACTGCGTGGCGCCGTGGGGCAACGGAGTGGCTTCCTCGACCGCTCGCTCTCGAATCCACATGATTGACTTACAACGTAAGCTTATGGCGTAAGTCTGTCAAGGAAGCCATGAGACAGTCCACCAAACGCGAACCCCTTTCGAGAGAGCGCATCCTGCGGGCGGCACTGGGCGTCGTTGATAGCGAAGGGCTCGAGGCGATCTCCATGCGGCGTGTCGGGCAGGAGCTGGGCGTGGAGGCGATGTCCCTCTACAACCACGTCGCCAACAAGGCGGCCATCCTCGACGGCCTGTTCGAAATCGTCCTCGCCGAGATGCCCGCGGCGACGAAGGCGGCGACCTGGCAGGTCGCCCTCCGAGACAACGCGCGGGCCTTGAGGCTCGTGCTCCGCGCTCATCCGCACACGCTGCCGCTCTTCGCGACGCGCCCCGCCGTCACGCCTGCGTCCATCATCCACGTCGAAGCGGCGCTCGAGTTGCTCCGGAAGGCGGGCTTCAGTGCCGATGAGGCCCTCTGCACCTTGCAGGTGATGGTGGCCTTCGTCGTCGGCCACACTGTCGCGGGCTACTCGCCGACCCGACCCGAGGAGGAGTCCCGGCCCGCCTACGAGCAGCTCAGCAAGCAGGACTTCCCCCGCGTCCATGAGCTGGTGGCCGTCCTCGCCCGACACGACATCGAGAAGGAATTCGAGTTCGGGCTCGAGGCCATGCTCGCCGGGCTCGAGGCGCGGCTCACGCGGCGCAAGACCTCCCGGAAGGAGTAAGTCAGGGCCTGTCCGAATCAGGGCGGGGTTCGCCCTATATGCTCTCTACCGTGCGCGTTCAGTGGCCCCGAGGTGGGGCCTCGATATCCTGAACGGAGAAGCTTGCGTGCGGACACAGGGACAGAACGACGGGGCGGCAGACTTCGACTTCCTCATGGGAACCTGGCGGGTGCACAACCGTCGGATCAAGGAGCGGTTGAAGGGATGCACCGAGTGGGTCGCGTTCGAGGCCACCGCCGAGGAGCATCCCCTGCCGGGCGGGCTCGGCAATCAGGAGACCTATCGCAGCGAGTTCTGGCCCGGCTTCGTGGGCCTGGCGCTCCGGGTCTACAACCCCGCGACGAAGCAGTGGTCCATCACCTGGGTGGACAACCGGAACCACACCATCGACCCACCCGTGCTGGGCTGCTTCTCGGGTGACGTGGGCGTGTTCGAGACGAACGACACGTTCGAGGGCCGCGCCATCCGTGTGCGCTTCACCTGGACCCGACTGGGCCAGGACACCGCTCGCTGGGAGCAGGCCTTCTCTCCCGACGAGGGCCAGAGCTGGGAGACCAACTGGGTGATGGAGTTCAGCCGCGTGAAGGCGTGAACGCCCCCAGGCCTCGGGAGCCGAGCTGTCGAGCCAGGCTCTCTTCACGCGGGATGAACCGCGCCTCCTCGCGAGAACCGACATGGCGTTGGGCGACCTGAATCCGGCGTACCTGCCCTTGGGGGCACGCGTGGGGCCCTGGCTTGCCCGCTCTCAGCCCGCTTCGACGCGGTCGCAGTAGGCTTCGAACACCTTCTTCCAGGCCGGGCGCGCGATGCAGCGCCTCTGGAAGGCGAGCACGTTGGGATGGTCCTTGACGACACTCTCGTCGATGCCGGCGCCCAGCACATGCGTCATCAAGAGGTCCGCGACGGTGAACTCGTCGGTCGCGACGAACTCCCTGCCCTCGAGCCAGCCGTCGAGCTGCTTCAGGCGCATGGCCCCCCACTGGTGAAGCGCATTGCTTCCCTGGGTGCCCTTGCCGCCGTTCAAGTCGACGAACCACGCGGTCAGGAGCGGGACTTCAATCGTGTTCAACGCCGCGACGCACCAGCGCAGCACCTGCGCTTCGCCGGCGAGGTCGCGCGGCATCAGCTTGCCGCTCTTGCGCGCGAGGTAGAGCAGGATTGCGCCCGACTCGGTGACGACCACGCCGTCGTCGTCGATGACCGGAATCTGTCCGAACGGATTGAGCGCGCGATACGCGGGCGCATCGAGGTCGTGCCTCGGATGATCCATCCCCACGACCTCGTATGGCAGCCCCATCTCCTCCAGCGCCCACAGCACGCGCAGGTCGCGGGTCTTGCCGCGGGCCATCTTGTTCACTCGGGCGAAGCCGTAGACCTTGAGCATGCGCGAATCCTACTTCGCGCGGATGGAGCGTCCAGGCCTCGTTGGGCTTCACCATCGCATCCATGCGCCTCTGGCTGCGATAGACAGGGACAGCCCCGAGTCCGACGTTCCGCGCTCCGAGTCCGGATGACCCGCGTCAGGGCGGAGAGGCATTCGCCTCGCGATCCATCCAGACATCAACAGTTAGTCAGGTTTTTACGATATTGCCGGCCTTGAACAGGGAAATGCTTGGTGGGCCGTAGCGCCGTGTCGCCTGGCCTGTCAGGCGGACGGCGCATCCCCCGCTGTCAGCGAAACGAGCCCCCATGTTCAAGAAAGCAGCAGTCCTCGTGGTGAGCTGTGGCGCGTTGCTGGTCGGCTGTGGCCCGGACCCGCAGGCAGAGAACGAGGAGATCATCTCCAACTTGCTGGAGGCCGGCTTTCCGGCCGACGACATCCTGGTCGCCGACGACGCCGTGTATGTGGGCCGTGACGCGCACGTGACGCTCGATGCGTCCCGGGAGATGCTTCAGGTCCCCCTGGAGAGCGAGGAGCAGTACCGCACGACCAACCTCGTCGGTTCGAGCGTGACCAGGATTTGCGTCAACTCCACCGCGACCTTCGACAGCTACCCGATGCTGAGCCAGGGGCTCGACCTGGCCATCGCCAACTACAATGAGCGGGGTCTGCGAATCACCTTCGCGCGCGGTCCGGCCACCGGCTGCACCGCGAACATCACCGCGCAGACCACGTCTGGGACCGGAGGCTCCGCCGGCTTCCCCTCGGGCGGGCTGCCCTACGGCATCATCAACATCGGCACCGGCCTGAACGACTACAGCGCCGACGTGAACGAGCACGTCATCACCCACGAACTGGGCCACGCGGTCGGCTTCCGCCACTCGGACTACTACAATCGCAGCATCAGCTGCGGCGCTGGCGGGGACGAGGGAGACGCGGGCGTGGGCGCCATCCACATCCCCGGGACTCCGACCACGGCCGTCGTCGGCGGCTCCGTCATGAACTCCTGCTTCCGTTCCACCGAGACTGGCGAGTGGACCAGCTCCGACAACACCGCGCTGGACGCCCTCTACGGAGGCACGGTCCCGAGCTGCTCCAGCTACAACTTCATGTCCTACCGTGGGCAGAACGGGACGCAGATTCGATGCAGCTGCCCTGCCGTGAGCGGGGGCGTCGTGTGGGGCACGGACCTCTATACCGACGACTCGAATGCCTGCGCCGCCGCGGTGCATGCGGGCGCGATTCCCGCCACCGGAGGAACAGTGGTCGTCGTCATCCAACCGGGACAGAGCAGCTACACGGGCACCACTCGCAACGGCATCACCACGCTCTCCTACGGCGCCTGGGGTGGGAGCTTCTCATTCCAGCTTCCACCGGCGCAGAGCTGCTCCAGCTACAACTTCACGTCCTACCGTGGGCAGAACGGGACGCAGATCCGGTGCGGTTGCCCGGCAGTGAGTGGAGGAGTCGTGTGGGGCACGGACCTCTATACCGATGACTCGGATGCCTGCGCGGCCGGGGTGCATGCGGGAGTGATTCCCGCCACGGGAGGCACGGTGGTCGTCACCATCCAACCGGGACAGAGCAGTTACACCGGCACCACTCGCAACGGCATCACCACGCTCTCCTACGGCGCCTGGGGAGGGAGCTTCTCCCTGGGCAGATAATCGCCACGTTGGCTGACGGCATGGAGGCGGGTCGGGAGGGGAAGCGCCACCGGCTCTTCATCGCGGACATGGACCTCCCGGGGGTGCGGCAACTCCCGGGGGGCGTGTAGACGACTCAAGGGTCTTCGGAACCGAGCGAGTCGACGATGCGCCGCACCTGCTTCGTACGGCCCGTCTCCGTGCGCGTCGTCACGATCTCCAGGATGAGGGCATACCGCCGGGTCTTCCCGAGCGCCTCGAAGGCTCGCGCGGCCTGGGGGTTCGCGGACAACGCGGCCGTCAGGTCGCTGGGGACGGTGGCGTTCCGCTGCGACTCGTAGGCAGCGGCCCAGCGCCCATCGGCCTGGGCGGCTTCGACTTCGGCGAGCCCCGCCGGTCGCATCCGGCCCTCGGCGAGCAACGCCTCCACCTTCCGCACATTCACGCGGGACCAACGGCTGCGCGGCCGGCGCGGCACGTACTTCTGGAGATAGAAGCGGTCATCGAGGGACTTCCTCAGGCCCGATATCCAGCCGAAGCAGAGCCCCACGTCGACCGCCTCGTCGTCCGTCAGCGAGGTGATGCCCGTCCCCTTCTTGGCCAGCTTCAACCAGACCCCCTCGGGCGCGCCGCCGTTCTCCTCCAGCCACGCCTCGAACTCCGCCACGCCGCGAAACGCCCTCACCGGGGCCTCGGCGACGACACCCCGCTCAGCGCGCGGCATCGCGGGCTCCGAGGACGTCCAGGTAGTGCCGATTGAACATGACACCCAGCACGTTGCCGAAGGGGTCGATGACCGACGCCGTGACGAAGCCTGGGCCCCGCTCGGTGACGCCCTCGAGGAGCTCGGCCCCCTGCGCGAGCAGTCGTGAGAGCGCTCCAGCGACGTCATCGACGTGCCAGTAGACGACCGCCCCACCCCGGCTCGTGGCGATTCCCGGGGGCGCGAACCGTCGGTCGATGATGCCCAGCTCGTGCTGATAGTCGCCGATGCGGTACTCGACGTAACCGGGGCCGCGCCCGGCGGCCTCGCTGCTGAAGTAGGGCTCCACGCCCAGCAACTCCGAGTACCAGCGGGTCGCCGCCCGGAGGTCGTCCGCCCAGAGGTTGATGGTGCTCATTCCGCGCATGAAGGTCATGGGTCTCTCGTGTCCGGGGCCGCGTTCGTTCGCGACACAGTGACCATCCCCCCTAAAGGTGACAGAATGAGTCACGTTTGAAACGCGAACCCGTCATCGATCGCCTGGACCGCGTCCTCGGCCTCCTCGCCTCACGCCCATCGTGGACCGCACCAGAACTGGCGGAGGAATTGGGCGTCTGCGTGCGGACCATCCGCCGAGACCTGTCCCGGCTCGCGGCCCGGGGTGTCCCCATCGAGTCGGACGCGGGGCGAGGCGGCGGCGTGCGCGTGCCGCCACGGACGGGGCTGGGGCGCGTTCAGCTCGACACCCGGGAGGTCCTCGACCTCATGCTCGCGCTGGCGCTCGCGGAGCAACTGGGTTCACCCCTATTGCTCTCCACGCTCAAGGGCTTGCGGCAGAAGCTCTCCGCCTCGTTTCCACCGGAGGAGCGCTCCCGGGTGAGCGGACTGCGCCGGAGGATTCTGGTCGGCCCCAGCTCGCGGAACGTCGCCGCGACGTGGAAGGCCCCCAGCCTCGCGGTGCTCCGTCCCATCCATGAGTCTTTCTTCGAGCAACGCGCGCTGGAGTTGACCTACCGCTCGAACGACGCGAGCACGGTGCGCATCGTGGAGCCGCACTACCTGCTGCTCAGTTGGCCCGCATGGTTCCTGCTCGTCTGGGACCACCTGCGCGGCGCGGTGCGAATGCTCCGCGTCGACCGCATCGAGGCGGCGCGCGTCACCGAGTCGACGTTCCGCGTGCGGAGCTCGGAGTCGATGCTCGCCACGCTCGGCGATGTCTTCGCCGCGCTCTGAGCGATAGGGCCGCGAGGCAAGACGAATCGAGTCAGCGGCGGGCGCACCGTGCGGGATAGCGACCGCCAGCGGGCGCACCGAAGCACGCTTCGCCAGATTCCTCGTCCACTTCCCGCCGCCGAAGCGCGCTTCGCTCGCGTCACCACTCGCTCCGAGGAGCGCGGCCCTCGAATGGGTTGGCACAGCCGCTGCTAGGTCCCGCTCAACCGGTGGCCACACAGCCGGGCCCATCACACGAGGACCAGACCCATGCATGACGTGGATCGTACGTACCAGGAGCTGGAAGGTGAGTCGTTCGAGTTCGAGTTCAATGCCGAGGGCCCATGGGGCGAGGTCTTCAACGAGACTGAGCTGAACGAGCTCGCCGCGGAGCTGTTGGAGGTCAGCAACGACCAGGAGCTGGAGCAGTTCCTCGGCAATCTCATCAAGCGGGCGGGCAGCGCCCTTCGCAAGGCCGTGGACAGCCCGCTGGGCCAGAAGCTCGGAGGTCTGCTCAAGAAAGCGGCCCGGGAGGGCCTGCCGATGGTGGGCCGCGCGCTCGGCAACCTGGTGGCCCCGGGCATCGGTGGCATCGTGGGCGGCAAGCTGGCCCAGCGGGCCGGGCAGGCCTTCGGGCTGGAGCTGGAGGGGCTGAGCCAGGAGGACAGCGAGTTCGAGGTGGCCAAGCAGTTCGTCCGGCTCGCCGCGGATGCCTCCAAGGCGGCGCTCTCCGCGGCGCCGGGTGGCTCGCCCCAGCAGGTGGCGGGCGCGGCCGTCCAGCAGGCCCTGCAACGCTTCGCCCCTGGCCTCGTCCCGGCGCGCGCCGCGAGCAGCGCCGGCACCACCGGCCGCTGGGTGCGCAAGGGCAACACCATCGTCCTGTACGGGGCCTGAGCCATCATGTCCGCCAGCTCCTTCGCCTCCTGGATGCTGTCGCAGGAGGCCCGCGCGCTGCTCACCCGGCTCGAGCGCATCAAGTCCTTCGCCATGTCGGAGACGATGGTTCCCGCCGCCACGCTCTCGATGGAGGCGCAGGCCGCGGTGGAGCGCTACCTCATCCAGGGGCGCCGTGAGCTGCGGACCCAGCTTCACCGATACATCGCCTGGATGGAGGGCCCCGAAGGTCGAAGGGCCACCCCCGCCGAGGCACAGCGGCGCTTCACCTTCCTGCGGCTGCGGTTCAACGTGGTGCTGTCGCACTTCGACATCTTCAGCGAGGCGTTGAGCCAGCGCAGCGAGGCGGAGAACGGCGTCTGGCTGGCGGGGCTGGACGTGCTCTCCCGGGACGCGCTGGCGCTGCCCGGCTACTACGAAGTTCCCCCCGTCATCTGCTACCTCGCCCGAGGCCCGGGAGCCGCCATCCGGCGCGCCCGCACACGGCTGCCCGGCGGCGGACCGAACCCGGCCGCCATCATCCGCATCCCTCGCGAGCGGATGATTGGCAGCAGCCTCGCCTCCTCGCTCTTCCACGAGGTGGGCCATCAGGGCGCCGCGCTGCTGGACCTGGTGGCGTCATTGCGCGGGGCCCTCCAGGACATCGCGCGGGAAGGCTCCGGCGACGCGCTGGCCTGGAGCCTGTGGGAGCGGTGGATGTCGGAGGTCGTCGCCGACGCCTGGTCGGTGGCTCGCCTGGGCGTCACGTCCACGATGGGGCTGATGGGGGTGGTGAGCCTGCCCAGGCCGTTCGTGTTCCGGCTCGACGTGGACGACCCACACCCCGTCCCATGGATTCGCGTGAAGCTGAGCTGCGCGCTGGGAGCGCACCTGTTCCCCCATCCGCAGTGGGCACGGCTCTCCCACCTGTGGGAGGAGTTCTATCCCGTGAGGGGGCTGTCCAGGCAGTACCGCCAGGTGCTCGAGGCGCTCGAGGCCAGCCTGCCGCGCTTCGCACGGTTCCTCATGGAGCACCGTCCCGCCTCCCTGCGCGGCCACTCGCTGGCGGAGGTCCTGAAGACGCAAGAGCGGCAGCCGGCGCGGCTCGGCGCGCTCTACCGGACGTGGCGCGAGCGACGCTCGGGCATCCGGGAGGCGTCACCCTCACTGGTGTTCGCCGTCATCGGGCAGGCCAGGGCCGATGGCGTCATCTCTCCCGAGGAGGAGAGCCAGGTCCTGGCCGAGCTTCTCAAGTACTGGGCACTGCGCGGCACGCTCGACGCATCGGAGACGTGCGCCTCTCGCTCCAAGTCACGGGCCCTGGCCTCCGCGCTCAGGGTCCCCACGTTGCCGCGGAACTCCGTCACCTAGCTTTGGAGGAAGAATCATGGCTCGCGTCACCCTTGTCGCCTCACGCACCACCGTCACGCCCGGCCCCTCGGGTGCCCAGGTGACATTGACGGCATCCGCCGACTCACCCAATCCCGAGGTCGCCCACCGCGTCTACGAATGGAGCGTGGACGAAGGCACCGTCACGCCCCGGCAGGTGCGGACCACCGGCCAGGACGTCGAGGCCTCGACGACCTGGACGATTCCTCCGACAACCCAGGAGCGCGAGCTCACGGTCCGCGTCACGCTGCGGGAGTACACGCGGGACACGAACGAGGACCCCGTGTCCATCCATGACGCCCGCCAGCGCGTCCTCGCTCATGCGGGGGGAGCCCCGGATGTCCGGCAGGTGGTGCGCGACACCCTCAACGAACTCAAACCGTTCGCGACGCACCACCCCCACGACGGCGTCGTCCCGGTGGGGCTGCAACGCACCCAGCATCCGTTCACGAGCGACGCCATCCTCTGGATGGTGATTCGCAAGAGCACCAACGGAATCTCCTTCAACGAGTACAGCCAGTTCGTCGAGGACCACCTCTACGGGACGGGCTCGCCCCAGTCCCACGAGTCGCTCCAGTCCCAGTCTCCCATGCCCCGCCCCCGAATCTCGGGGGTGGATGCCTATCGGAAGCTGCGCTCCCTGACGGAGTGCTTCTTGATGCTGCGCACGGGCGTGCTGGCGGACTTCTCGAAGCTGCTCGACGGCCTGAAGGCAGATGAGGAGAGCGGCCGGCTGGGGCGTGCCCTTCCCAAGGACTTCAACACGCTGTGGACCGACTACCTGGTGGACGTGAACGGGAGCGAGGATGTGGCGCTCCCGTATCTGGCCATCATCCGCAACAAGTTCCCCGAAGTGCCGGTCATCGTGCCCCCGGGGCTCACGGAGGCGGAGCTCGCGGACTCCTACGGCGTCCTCCAGAAGAAGCTGAGCCAGCCGCCGCTGCTGGAGCTCATCTGGAACTACTGGCACGAGGAGGGAATGCTGGTCCAGGCGGTGAATCACATCAGCCAGCGCTTCCAGAACGTGCGCGGCCCCGGGGAGCGGGACCCGCTGGCGAACCTGGAGATCGACCCGCTGCGCCCCCTCAACAACATGCTGTGGGGCTACTTCCAGGACGAGCAGCGGCGGCTGAGCGTCGTGCGTCGAGCGTGCGAGTATGCGCACGAATATGGCTTCACGCTGCACGGCAGGGCGGTGGCTGGGATTCGCACCGCGGACCGGCGCTCGAAGTTCCTCGAGTCCTTCCACAACCTGCTCCACCTGTGCGTGCAGTTCTTCCGCAAGGACGACGACACCACCGTGGTGTCGGATGGCTTCCCGATTCTCAACGCGCTCAAGGAGACGCACTACGTGCTGGCGCAGGGCGCCCACAACCAGTTCGGAGACCTGCCCGCCACCTCGCGCCAGGAGATGCTCATCCAGCAGTGGATGCTGTCGCGCCCGGAGATGCGTGAGTTCCTCGGCGGGCGGGTGATGGTGCCCTATCCGGAGCCGTGGATGGACCGGGTGGACGCGATGAAGTCGCTCCAGGGCTGGACGGACGTCAGCTCCGTGCACTTCCACGACCTGGGAGTCTTCGGAGAGCAAATCCTGCTCTCCGTGCGCTACGGCGGCTGGAGCGTGTCCAACGACCCGAGCCAGGCGGCTAACTGGGCGCGCTACTGGCGGCCGGAGATTCAGGGCTACATCCACGCGTACCGGGCCGTGACGGGCGTGGACCTGACGGTGGTGCACACCGACCCGCAGCGCATGTCCGAACGAGACGTGCCGCCCTCGGTCCACCTGCGCAACCGGCTGGCCCTCCAGAAGAGGCGGTGACGGGGCTCACCGCCGTGCCCGACGTCACCGCGTCGCTCCAGGCACGGCGCGCGCACCGGAGAGGAATCGCGCGGTGGAGAGGCTGACGGAGGCCCTCCACCGGAGACCACGGAGGAGAGGAGGACACGTCATGAATGAATGGTACGAAGGCGAGGACGAGCAGGAGTCCGAGGGGATGGGCGAAGACGAGGCTCACGTCCGGCGCTCCTCCCGTCAGCCCCCAAGGCGCCAGACGCGGGCGGTTCGCGCCAGCACGAATGCGAGAGGCACCGCGCGGCGGACGGGTCCAAGGCCCGCCCCCCCGAGGCAGGGGCGTGGCGTGAGGACGTGGAAGCCCGCCGGGACGAGGCGATGGCCCCGCATTCGCCCCTGGCGGCTGCTGGGACGGCCCGCCACGTACGCCGTGCTCACGCCGCGCGCGGTCGAACCTCCACCCGCGACACCGGGGAACACCCCACCACCGCCGAGGGACGCCGCGTCCTCCGGTGCCGCCGCGCCACCCCCGCCGCCGTGGGACACCGAGCCCGGCGACGACACACCGCCCCCTTCCACGCCAGTGCCCTTCGATGAACCTTCGCCGGAGGACCTGCCCGTTCCCGCTGAGCCCGACGACGAGCCACCAGCGCCCGACGCACAGGAGGTCCTCGTCTCCACGCCGCGCATCGCGTGGTCCAGGTCGAGGATGGAGCGCTACCCTTTCACCCAGCTTCCCGCTGGAGGCGGGGTGTACGTCGTGGAGGAGGACGGGCACCCGCTCCATGTGGGGGAGACAGACAATTTCCAGACGCACTGGCGCCAGCGCCTGACCGCCCTCTACGAACTGGGCTTCACGCGCCGGGGTGGGCGGCTCTCCAAGCCCATCACCGTCTGGTTCGGCCCCCTCATGCCCAACAGCCCGGCCGCGCGCGCGAGGGCGAAACGAGCCCTTCGCCGCGCGCTCACACGCTCGGGGGTCGTGCCCGCGGGCCGGCTGCGTGACACGGGGGCCGACCCGGAGGCCATCGAGGAGTCCGACGGGCGCGGCCTTCCCTCCCTCCAGGGGCTGCTCCCCCCAAGCGACTGGGGAGTCCAGGCCGCCCGGGCCTTGGGGCTCGCCCCTCCACGGCGCTCCGACGCGCGGTTCGGGACTTGAGGCATGCTCATCATCGACTGTCATTGTCACGCGGGGCAGGGAGATGGGCTCACCGGTCCCTGGGACACGGCCGCGCCGCTCCACCATTACCTGCGGCGCGCATCCGCCGCGGGCATCTCCCGCACGGTGCTGCTGGCCGCCTTCCACTCCGACTACGAGACCGCGAACCGGCAGGTGGCGCGCCTGGTGAAGCACCACCCGGAGCGTTTCTACGGCTTCGTCTTCGTGCATGCCGCCAGAGAGCGCGGACAGGTCTTCGAGCGCGTCCAGGAGGCCGTGCGGCGCCACGGCTTCCGCGGCATCAAGGTCCACCGACATGACGCGCGCATCACCCGCGAGGTATGTGAAGTGGCCCGGGCCTTCGGCCTGCCCGTCCTCTACGACGTGATGGGAGAAGTCTCCGGCGTGGAGCTGATTGCCACCGAGTACCCCGAGGTGAGCTTCATCATCCCGCACCTGGGCAGCTTCGCCGACGACTGGAAGGCCCAGCGCGCGCTGCTGGACCTCCTGGTGAGGCTGCCCAATGTCCACGCCGACACCGCGGGAGTGCGCCGCTTCGACCTCCTGGTGGAGGCGGTGGCGCGGGCCGGCGCGCACAAGCTGCTCTTCGGCTCGGACGGTCCCTGGCTGCATCCGGGCGTGGAGCTGGCCAAGGTGCGCGCGCTGGAGCTGTCGGCGCGAGACGAACAGCTGGTGCTGGGCGGCAACCTGCTGCGCTTGATGGGCCGGCGCCGTTCACGTCCGGTGGGGCGGGTGTCTCGCTGGGCGACGGCGGCTCCCACCATGGAGGACGAGGCCCAGGACCCCTGGAAGCCCGCGGACCTCCGGCAGCGGTGCTGCTGAGCCCCAGACGTCGGTGCTCGGGGCGGGCTACGACGGCTCGCGCTGCGCCCGTCGGAGCTGGAGCGCGCGGTCCGTGACGCCCAGCCGCCGGGCCGCGCGCTGGACGTTGCCCTGCTCCTCCTCGAGCACCAGGCGAACCGCCGTGTCGGCGGCGCTCCGGCCAATCTCCTTGAGTCCCATCCCCAGCATCAACGCGCGCTGGATGGCCTGCGCGAACGAGGCATCGCACCACGCCCCAAGTCCCTCGACGGAGGGCAGCTCGTCGGGAGGGATGTCCCCCACGGTGATGGGCCCGGAGCCGACGTGCCTCTTGCAGATGCGGCCGATGAGCTGGCGCAGCTCACGGATGTTCCCCGGGTAGTCGCGCTTGAGGAGGAACTCACGCACATGCGGGTCCAGCTCCAGCTCGACATCGGGCCGCATCGCCCGGAGGAAATGCTGGGCCAGCGGGAGGATGTCCTCGGGGCGCTCGCGCAGGGGCGGAAGCCGGCACACCCAGCTCTGGATGCGGTGGAAGAAGTCGCGGCGGAAGGCGCCCTGGGTGACCTCCTCGGACAGGTCGCGATTGGTGGCGCAGACCAGCCGGAAGTCAGTGTGCTGCCAGGTGTTGGAGCCCACGCGCTTGTACAGGCGCTCCTGCACCACGCGCAGCAGCTGGGCCTGGAGGGCCAGGGGTAGCTCCCCCACCTCGTCCAGGAACAATGTTCCCCCATGGGCCAGGGCGAAGGCTCCGTCCCGGAGGTTCGCCGCGCCCGTGAAGGCGCCACGCTCGTGACCGAAGAACTCGCTGCCCGACAGCTCCGGCACCACCGTCGTGCAGTCCAGCGTCACCAGCTCCCCCTTGTCCGGACGCCGGTCCAGTTCATGGATGAGGCGCGCCACCTCTTCCTTGCCCGTCCCGCTCTCCCCGAGCAGCAGCACCGAGGCATCCGTGAAGGTGGCCACCTCGACGAGCTGCCTCAGCACCGGCAGCCATGCGGGGGAACGCCCCACCAGCCGCCGCTGCACCTCGGGTGACTTGATGAGGCGCTCCACCTCGTGCCAGCGCTCCAGTCGGGCGGAAATCTCCGCCACCGCGTCGTGCGAACCCTCCCAGGAGAGCACGTCCGAGGCCCCTTCTTGAAGCAGGCGCCAGCAAGCCCCACCCGCGAGTCCTTGGGCCGTCGTGGCCACCGCCAGCACCCGCGTCGACAGGTTCAGCCGACTGGCCCGCACAGCGTCCAGCGTCAGCGCGTCCACCTCATCGAAGACGAGCACCCCCAGTCCCGAAGGAGCTGCGTCCCCGCACACCAGGTCGATGCCCGCCGCGCCCAGGGCCTCCAGCATCCTCGGACGCAGCAAGCCCGCCCCACTCCCCACGAAGCGAATCCAGGCCCTCATGCGCGAGTCGCACGCCACATCCCACCCCCGGGTGATGAAGAGAGCCCACCTCATGGAGTGAGCCGGTGTTGCTGTCCTGCCATTAACGCACTCAAAGCCAAATCCCTCGAAACTACTTTCATCCCGCATCACAGGGCGCCCCCAAACGTCGTGCGCACCCCTGGCCCGACCCCATGACTTACAATCTCGCGACAAAGACTTTCATGAGGGCGCCACTCGAATAAGGCCTGCCCTTCCGGCACCCCACCCCTCCACACCTCCATGACGGGCTCCCGACGCGCGGCGCCACCGGGACGACCGGGGTCGCCTTGACAATCCATGCCTTCACATCTAAATATCTTTTAGATTCGTCGTTCCAGGAGAACAGCCATGCCGCGGATCGCGACACCTGCCGTCACCCTGCTGTCCCTCGCCTGTGGTGTGTTCCTGAGCGCGTGCGCGACGCCCATCGGCTATGCGTCGGGGACTTCCGTCACGGAGCGGGACACGCTGCACCGCTCGACGCCGGCCCCCACCGTGGAGCCGGAGGCGCCGTTCATCGCGCACACGGTCGAGACCGACATCGCCGCGCCTCCAGAGGTGCTGTTGCCCTGGCTGGTGAATGTCCCGCTGGAGCGCATCCTGCTGGGAACCGAGAAGCTCGCCGGCATCGAGCGGACCGATGTCCTCTCCGCCTCCTGGGGCAGCCCTGGAGCGCGCCGGCGCGTGGTGCTGCGCGATGGGAACACCTCCCTCGAGGAGCTGCTCGTCGTCGAGGAAGGCCGTCGGTTCCAGTACGTCGTCTGGAACTTCACCAACGAGGCACGGCGCGCCGTCCAGTACGCGGTGGGCGAGTTCCGCTTCGCGCCGACCGCGACGGGGACGCACTTGACCTGGACCTATCGCTTCCGGGGCAATGGGTGGCCCACGGAGGGCATCCTCAAGGACTTCGTCGAGGAGGACTTCGCCGCCTATATGAAGGTCGGCATCGGGCACATCCAGAAGGAGTCGACGCTCGACCTGACGGCACGGCGGGACTGACGACTCGTATTGTCGCGGCCTATGCTCCCCACGAAGAAGATGGGAGTCACGTGGTGAGCACACCGAAGACGCGTCAGCCGGCAGCCAAGACGGCCAAGAAAGCCGCGAAGCCTCGCGGCTATCACCACCTGGATCTGCGCCGGGCGCTGTTGGACGCGGCCATCCAGTTCCTGAGGGAAGGCGACGTCACGGGGCTGACCATCCAGGTCCTCGCGCGGGCCGCGGGCGTGTCTCCCGGAGCGCCCTACCACCACTTCCCGGACAAGCAGTCCCTCCTGGCGGCGCTGGCCACCGAGGGCTACGACCTGCTCGCGGAGCGCGTCGCACGGGCCGTGGCGAGTGAGCCCACCGTGGCGGGCAAGCTGACGGGAATCGCCACCGCGTATCTCTCGTTCGCGAAGGAGCACGCTTCGCACTACCGCATCATGTTCCTGCCCGAAATCGAGGACCGGGTGCGCTTCGCGTCCGTCCACGAGGCGTCCGACCGCTCCCTGCTGACGCTGTTCGAGGTGGTGGCCGAGGGCAACCCGGGGCTGCCGCCCGACGCCATCGTCGCCCGGGCCATCGCCGCCTTGTCCCTGTGCCATGGGTTCGCGTCGCTCCGGGCCGCGAGGGTGCTGGGAAACATCCCCGGCATTCCAAAGGTCGAGCTGCTCGAGAAGGTCGCGATCGCCGAGGTGGTGACCCTCGCGCTGGGAGCCGGACTGGGGCCCGCCCCGCGATGACCTGCTCAGAGCACGGCCATGGCCGCCCTGAACGTCAGCCCGACCAGCGCCAGTGACGACAGCACGAAGAGCAAGAAGCGCAGTTCGATCTTGTTGATGAGCGCCTGCAACAGGCTGTGCACCACGCGCAGGCCCACGTAGCTCCAGGCCAGTATCAGGTTGAGGCCCGTTCCTTCGCCCAGCAGCGCCAGGGCCAGGGTGATGGCGTAGAAGATGGTGGGCTGCTCCATCAGGTGGTTGTAGTTGTCGGCCTTCCAGCGCACCTGGGCCGGCAGCTGACTCATCTGCTCGCCGCGCGGTGCATACGGGTCGGGTTTCATGTTGACCTTGAACATGGCCGGCAAGCGCGTGGCGTACATCCAGGCCCACATGACCATGGACCAGGACACGAGCGCGACGACGGGAGCGAGAATGGGACTGTGCATGGTTCCTTCCCTGCCCCATGCCGCGGCACGGCGCAACCCGTGGCGGAAGTGACGAAGGCCTGGCCCCGTCGACCCGTGGGCCAGATTCGACGCTGAGCCCGGGAGCACCGGGAGCGGAATAATCCCCGGGAATATCCGGCGCGGGCTCCGTTCCCATCGCTGACAGCCTTCACGACCCCGCCGAGGGCCCTCGCTCCCGTCAGAGCCTGGGCCCGCGCGGTTCCCATCGCAGTCCCTGACAGAGGGCGCCCTGGAAGCGCCCGGAGACCCGGGAGCCGCGCACACGCGGGTGCTCCACGGGAGGAGTGTGTTTCATGCGTCCGTCGAGCCCGTGGTGTCTCGCAGTCCTCTGTGCGCTGGTGGCCTGCGGCGAGGCCACCGAGGAGGAGTTGAACGGCGTGGAGGCGCTGTCGGAGGCCTCGCAGTCCCTCAATGGCGCGTGTGATGACACGCGGCTGGCCTGGGCCTCCGCCGGAGACCCGTCCAACATCTGCGCGGTGCCGTGGCAGTACGGGCTGGACTGCAACAAGTCCGGAACCAACGTCACCTGTGGCCCGTCCACCGGCTTCGAGACGATGACCTGCTACGACTACCCGACGTGCCGGCTGCCCCAGTTCGGCGTCCAGGGCCGCGCGACGACGAACTTCAGCCAGACAGTCACTTCCTGCACCGCGTACACGGAACAGGAGTGCAGACCTAAGCCGCACACGCCCGATGTGGAGCTCTGCACGGACGTCACCCGCTTCAACTGCGCCACCCAGTGCCTGGCCGCGGCGAACGCGAAGCGCAACAGCCTGCCGCTCGCGGACCGCAACCTCGTCGTCATCCAGTCAGTCCAGGGGGCCACCGAGCGGGAGGTCAACTCCGGCTCGTGCACCTTCACGCTGACCCTGTGGCCCACGTACATCGCCAAGGCGGACCCGGCCTGTGGTGCGTCCACGGGCAACCACCCGTGCCCGGACCCGTCCAAGCCCATCTACCCCACGTGCCGTCACAACAACTTCGGCAATGACGTGGCCACCGCCTGCAACGCGAACCCGCTGTTCCACCCCGCGGACACCTCGCTGAACTCCGTGAAGCTCGCGGCGGCGGCGAAGTGGGCGGCGATGACGCCGAAGAACTACGAGCCCTCGCCGCTCTATGTGCAGCAGCCGCTCTGCCGCACGTGTGACCACCTGACGCTCACCGCCGCCTCCACCGCCGTGCAGGTCACCGCCAAGTACGACTGTCTGGTGCAGCAGGGGCTCGCCTCGGGTCTCCCGGCCGGAGCCGGTGGCGCACAGCTCCGCACGGAGGTCGTCTCCCGGCTGAAGCTGCTCTTCGAACTCCATGGACACCAACTGACGCCCGCGCAGGTGCAGTTCATCCGAGGCCTGTACCTGTCCGACCCGTCCGCCAACACGAATTGCAGCGCGGGCTTCATCCCGCCGTCCACGCCCGGCTGCGGCACGAGCCTGACGGCGCTCAACGCGTCGATGGACCTCTGCACCCGACTGTCCTCGTCCCACGTCCCCGGCATCTCCGCGCGCTCGCAGGCGGCCTATTGCGTGGGCCTGGCTTCGCAGGTCGCGGCGGTGCCCGCGGGCGTCTGCCAGGGTGACGTGTACCGCGAGAAGTACCACGCCATGTGGCTGAAGCTGTACGAGCGGACCCTCTCCGACATCCGCCGCGATGACGTCCCGAACGACACGCTCCAGCGCAAGGTCCCCAACGCGGACGACGTGCGCACCCACCTGAAGTCCATCAGCGACTGGTACGCGGTGCAGCAGGCGCAGATGTTCCCCGGGGCCCTCAACAGCCCGACGCTGATGAAGCAGCTCAGCGAGACGTTCGGCATGTTCTGGAAGGTCGCCTACGAGAACGCCCTCTTGAACGTGAACGGGTTGCCCCTGCACGCCCAGCCGCTCAATGCGGGGCTGCTCGTGGACCAGGCGGTGCTCAAGGCCACCCTGACGGGGACCCCGGCGATGAGCGGCCCTCCCCTGCTGATGCTTTTGGGTGATGGCTTCAGCGGCCTGTTCCAGCGCATGGAGGACTTCAGCTACCTGCATGACCTGGGCTGCCGCTTCAAGGGCTGCGCGGCGGGCACCGTGGACACCGAGACGGGGGAGCTGTGGGCCCTCTTCGGCGCAGTGCCGGAGGCCACCACGCTCCAGGCGGCGATTTCAGCGGCCAACAAGCTGAACACGGCCGGCGAAGACCACGCGGGCTGGGTCTCGGTGTTCGGTCTGCTGCACTCGAACCACGTCACCTTCACCCAGGCGGTTCTCTCCGCCACGGGCGAGACGACGTACAGCCCCGCCCTGCTCAAGAGCGGCGCGGCTGGCGCGCCTCCTCCGCTGGCCCGCTGGGCACAGTTGGTGGAGAAGGCGGATGCGTATTCCAGCAGCTACGCCAAGTCCGGCTTCTTCGTCAGCACCACGCGCGACACGCTGAAGACAGGCACGGAGGAGTACAAGGCCAACTTCATCAACGACGTGGTGGCCACGCGCAAGAGCGCGCTCACGACGGCGCTGAACGAGTTCACTCAGCACCGTGCCGCGCTCATCAACGAGGTGCTCGGCGAGGTGGCCAACGCCGCCAACCAGAAGACGGTGCGGACCACGCTGGCGCGCAAGCTCAACGAGTTCTATTCGCTCAACGCGGACCTCGTCGGGCTCCAGGACAACCTGGAGATACAGCGGATGCAGTTCAGCGACTTCGCGGCGGCGTTCAACACCACGCTGGAGAACGAGTCGCCGAACCTGGGCACGGACATCCAGCGCGGCCCGGTGCAGGTGCTCAGCATCGGCGCGGATGAGGCCCGTTGGTCGCCGGGCGGGACGTTCAACATCCTCTCGCTCGCGGTGCGTCAGCCGGGGCCGGGCGGCGTCGGCGGTCCCCAGGCCTTCGGCATCCCCGCGCTGCGCGGCGAGCTGCTGAACTTCGAGGTGTCTGGAGAGTACACGCCGAGCTGCGCCATCTCCGGAGCGATGCTGCCCCATCCCTCGAGCGGCACGCCGTCCGCCATCAACCTGGGCAACGGCCAGGCCCTCACGGGACCCGGGGGCTACACCGTCACCTTCTCCGGCAGTGGCTACGAAGCGGAGAGCGCGAACCTGTCCATGTTCTCGAAGAGCTCCGTGGAGACCCGGCTGTGCGCGGGCGTCAAGACAGAGGCCGGCGCGGAGTTCTTCGGCAACGGGACGACGGCGTACGTGTCGGCCGAGGCCTGCGTGAACAACTCCACGGGCATCGAAGGGACGTTCGACCAGCAGTCCGGCAGCGAGCAGCGCAGCACCGCCAGCTTCTCCATGGGCCTGCGCCTGCCGAACACGCCCTTCCCGAGCGCGCCGGTGGGCAGCCTGCTGCTGGTGGCGATGACGCCGGGAGGCACCGGCCGCAACCACATCCGCGACGTGCAGGTGCTCCAGTCGCCCCACACGGGCGTCGTCGTGGAGGCGGACACCGACTACTTCCTGGTGGTGAACGACGTGGGCTCCTGCGCGGACGACCTGTCGCACCGGCTCACGGTGAAGAGCGTGCGCCTCATGCCCACCGGCGAAGCCGCCCGGGCGCTGGGCAAGGCCATGGCCACGGTGATGACCGAGCTGCGCGGGGCGACGCCCGCCTACGTGGAACAGGGGCGCGTGACAAGCAGCGAGCTGGAGGCCCTGCGCGTCACCGCCGAGTCCCGGCTGCTCCAGCAGTACAGCGTGGAGTGCCCGGGCTGCCAGATGAGCGGCATGCCAGACATCTTCAGCGCGCTCTTCGTCTCCTTCGCCACCCAGGAACTCGCCCGGCTGGAGCGACTGGTGCAACTGCGCACCGTGGAGCGCGCCATCGAACTCCAACTGCTCGACATCCAGTCCCTGGCGGATGACCTGACGATGGGCGCCAACCAGGCACGGCTGCTGCGCCTCCTCCCACTGTGGCGCCTGCGCAACCTGGATGGCGAGGAGCTGCGTGACAAGTCGCGCGCGCTGACGGGGCTCGTCACCGAGTACCTCTACCCGACGCTGGACCTGCGCCACCCCAGCTCGCTCGTGGGCTTGAAGACGAACGCGGACATCAACGCGCTGTTGCAGGCGAACTGGTCCGACGACTTCACGGTGCTCGCCGACAAGGCGCTCGCGGCCGTCACCGCTGTCGAGGGAGCCCTGGCCCAGGCACGCATCACCGACAAGCTGCCCAAGGACGTGGCGCTCGCCTTCGCCTTCCCCAACCCCGCGTTCAACATGCCCACCCAGTGGCACGCGGCGAACCCGGAGCGCTCGGAGACGCTGTGGAACACGCTCCTCTTGGGCACGGGCGAGGTGAGCATCACCCTCACGCCGGATGACCTGTACAGCGTGGGAGGCCAGGGTGGCGCGCTGCTCTGCCAGCACCACATGCCCATCATCAAGAACCTGGGCGTCCAGGTGGTCCGTCCCTTCAGCAGCACCAACGCGTCCGACTCCCAGGCGGGCCTGACGGTGCCCGTGCGGTGGGGCGACGTGCTGTCGTACCCCTCCACGGCGGGCATCAAGAACTACGTGATGCTCAACCAGGACTTCCTCGTGGGGGCTCCGCACCTGTTGTTCGGCAATGACATCGAGGTGCTGACCCTCTTCGCGCAGGACCTCCAGCAGCCGTTCGCGACCATCGCCGGCAATGGCCTGTCGCCCTTCGGCACCTTCAACATCCGGCTGGGCAACGTGCCTCCCGCGCTGTTCGCCGAGGCCTCCGCGCTGGTCATCACCATGAAGGTGGACGTGCTGGAGCTCGCGACGCCGGTCTCCGGCGTCACCGTCTGCCAGTAGTCAGCTCCCATTCAACGGGGAGGGTGGAGCGACGTGGGGAACGCCCCGCGCTCCGCCCTCCCCAGCCATCTCGCAGCGCCTCTCTCTTTCGTACTTCACCCATCAGGTAGGAACATGAAACCGCTATCCCTCTTCCGAAGGATGCTGGGCGGCACCGCCCTGCTCGTCTCCCCTCTCGCGCTCGCGCAGCCCGCCGGCTTCACGGACGCCAAGATTCAACCGCCCCAGCTCGCCGCTCCGCAGCGGGGCTCCCTCATCGGCACCTATGCGCAGACGGCCTTCGGCGCGGCGGATGTGGCGCGCGGTGGCTTCGCGCTCGCCTCCCCCTTCGCCGTGCCGAAGGACAGGGGCGAGGTGCTCGGCTCGCCCTTCCCCACCTACTCCTCCGATGCTGGCCAGTCGGAGTGGGGACATGGCTGGCAGACGCGGCTGGAGATTCGCCGGTGGCGTGTCCGGGGCGACCTGGACTACGCGACGGACGATCTCACCAGCCCCTGGGGACGGCTCGTCCTCGGCGCCGATGGTGCCTGGTACCCCGCCGACATGAACCCCGCCATGCGCGTGGAGCAGTCCGCCACGGGCCTCACCGCCTATCACCCCGACGGCAGCGTCTGGAGCTTCGGTGATGGCGCGGGTGGAGTCGCGGGCTCGGCGCAGGTGAACACCGTGAAGGGTACCTACTCCTGGTCCCTGCGCGAGGTGGTGAGCGCAACGGGCCGCAAGACGCACTTCACCTACGAGGCCAATGCGACGGGCCGCCTCTTCCTGAAGACGGTGCGGTACGGCGGCACCGGCACGGACTTCCAGTACCAGGTGGACCTGGGCTACGCGACGCTCGCGAAGCCAGTGGACGACTTCCGCTCGAGCAAGAAGCTGCGGTTGGACCGCCGCGTGTCCACCCTGTCGGTGAAGGCGAAGAGCGCGAGCACGGGCCTCTTCGAAGCGCGGTGGCAGTACCAGCTCGCCTACACGGAGCCCGTGGACGGCGTGGCCTTCTACCTGTCCCAGGTGGACCAGACCTACGGCACCGCGCCCGACGTGACGGTGGCGCCCACGGCCCGCTACACCTACCACACGTCCGCGGACGCGCTCGCCACCGCCACCTTCAGCCGGGTGACGAAGCTGGACGCGACGCTCGCCACCGCGGGCCAGGACGCCATCCAGCCCTGGCGCGCCTCGCTGCTGGACGAGGACGAGGATGGACGGCTCGACTTCGAGCATGCCCAGGCCCAGATGCTCTACGTCCAGGAGGACTCGGGCTTCCGCGCCGAGGCCCTGCCTCCCGCCAACGCCGGCACGCAGTCCGTGTGCCGTCCCACGGCCCACGTGAGCAACGAGCCGCGTCTGCTGGCCCGCCTGCGGCCCAACCAGCTCAAGCCCGAAGTCGTGGCCATCACCAACACCAGCGGTTCCACCACGGACATCCGCGTGTGTGACCGCGCCGGCACGCTGCTGTCCCAGCAGTCCCTGACGGGCGCGTGGCAGTTGGGCCCGCACACCCGCTTCGTGGACCTGGACAGCGACCAGCAGCCGGACTTCATCCGCGTCGTCCCGGGCGGCTTCCAGGTGCGTCCCAATACGAGCAGCGCGGCGCCCGGTACGCAGTTCGGTGCCACCCTCAACGGCACGTTGACGCCGAGCGTTTCGGCGACGGCGACGTGGGTGCATGACATGAACGGCGACAGCATCCCGGACATCGTCGCGCGCCTCTCCAACGGGCTGCATGTGTGGCCAGGAACCGGCAGGTACGCCTTCGACTCGGCGTCCAGCAAGCTGTTCCCCGTGCTGACGAAGAACGGCACCAGCCTGGCGCAGCTCGCGACGTACTCGGCCATGTTCGTCGACGTGAATCGCGACGGCATGTCGGACGTGCTGCTGTCGAAGGCGGGCCTCGCCCTGCTCTTCGTCAACAACGGCAGCGAGTTCCGCGAGGTCACCGTCCCCGCGCTCACCTTCTTCAACGGGACGACGAGCGCCCTGACTCAGGGCGACTTCGCGGGCAGCGGCAACACCAGCCTCACCGTGACGAAGGGCTCGGATGCCTACAGCACGTCGCTGGACGGCCCGGAGACGGGCCTGCTCAAGTCGGCGGACGACGGCAAGGGGACCCTGCTGGGCTTCACGTACACGCGACTGCCCGCCGCCCCCGGGGCCCGCTTCCGCCAGCCCGTGCTGGCGTCGCTGACATCGGCGTCCTCGGGCTACGACACCATCACCTACGCCTACCAGTACTTCGGCGCCAACTACCACTCGCAGGGTGGCTTCCTCGTCGGCTTTGACAGCGTCGTGCGCACCGCGCCGCAGGAGAGCCACGCGGTCAACTTCCTCAATGGAGATGACTTCGCCGGCCTGCTGCTCTCCGACACGCGCACGGACGCGCTCACGCCCCAGGTCCGCGAGGTCTCCTTCCGCGAGTACGAGGACGCCACGCACCAGGGCGTCACGTTCAAGCGCTTGAAGGAAGAGGGGCAGGGCTTCCGCGACGCGAGCCTGCCGGCGGTGACGCTCACCGAGTCCACGAAGACGGTCGCCTTCGACGGCCTGTGCCCGCAGCAGCAGGTGCGCGCCACCCCGTGGGGCACCCTCACCACCACGCTGGGACGCGCCAGCCTGCCGGCGCTCGTCAAGCACCTGCACTGCCTGCCCGCCACCTTGACGTACGCGGGCACGCATCCGCAGTCCTCGCTGAACTTCTCGTACCAGGGGGTCATCACCCGCAACACCGTGGGGCTCGTGCAGAGCGTCGTCGCCCAGGGGCCGCAGGGCGCCATGCCGCTCCAGACGGTGAGCTACTGGCCGGACTTCACCGTGAAGACGGTGAGCGAGCCGGGCCGGGGCAGCACGTCGTTCGAGTACACCCCGGGCCGCCTGCTGCTCTCCAAGGTGACCCAGCCGGACGGAGTGGCGCTGGAGGTCACCGAGCGCCACCCGCTGCATGACGGACTCCTGACGATGACCACCCGACGTGGCGCGAGCACCCATGTGGAGCGCTTCCGCTACGACGGGATGGAGCGACTGGCGAAGCGGTGGGACGCCCTGGGCGCCGCGAGCGAGGTGAACCCCAACGAGACGCTCAGCTACCGGTTCGCCACCGCCACCCGCCCTGCCGGAATCGCCGCGACGGCGCTGGTGGACGCTGGCGGCAATGCCCGGCGCTACACGGAGGAGTACTCCACCGCCGCCGGGGAAGACGTGGCCAGGACGCGCCTGGTCCCCGAGGGCTGGGTGGTGGACGGCCTGACGCTGCACAGCCGCCAGCAGCGGGAGAAGACGCGGTACGTGCGTCCCAACCTGCCGGCCAACGCCGACATGGCGGCCCTGGACTACGCCACGCTGCTGGGTGGCATCGAGCAGACGTCGAGCGTGCGCACAGCCGTCTTCGGCTACGACGTGGAGAAGGTGCTGCGCCACCACGTCGACGTCCAGCAGACCCTGGCCACGTCCTGGGCGCTGTCGGGGGGACGGCTCGTCGTGGAGACCCAGGAGAACAGCACGCAGACGCGTCGGCAGTTCCTGGACGCGGCGAAGCGGATGACGCGGTACGAGGATGAGCTCGGCTTCGCCTATTCGTACACCTACGACGCGCTGGGGCGCCTGCGGGGCGTGACGATGCCGGACAACCAGGGGCACCGGCTGTCCTACGACGCCTATGGTCGCGTCGAACGCGTGGAGCGCGATGGCGTGGCGAACGTGGACTTCGAGTACGCCCCCGGGACGTGGCTGGTGTCCGCGAAGCGCTTCCGCACGCCGAGCAACACGCTGATGCGCAGCGAGGGCTACCAGTATGACGGCATTGGCCGCCGCACCGGCATCACCCACACGAGCACGGGCGGCGTGAAGTCGTACCAGCTCTACTACGACGGTGCCTCGCCGGCGGCTCCCGCCAACACGAGCGTGCCGGGCCTGCTCACCGCGACGTCGGGTGACGGGTACACGAAGCGGATGGAGTACCGGACGGACGGCACGCTGACGAAGTCGACGCTCAGCCTCACCGGCTGGCGCACGGTGGAGAGCGAGCTGACGTACGCGGAGAGCGGAGAGGTGCGGCAGGAGGTCACGCGCGTGAAGGACGCGGGTGGCGGCGTCCTGTCCACCACGTCGCTCGGCTACGTCTGGGATGCCTGGGGCCGGATGAGCGCCCTGACGCGCAACGGTCAGCCCTGGGCGAGCGTGCAGTACAACGCCCTGGGCAAGACGGCGAAGGTGGACTTCGGTGGTGGCACGTCGGTGTCGCTAGGCTACGACGTCCTCACCCGGCAGCGCACCAGCCTCTCGCACACCACGCCGGCCTGGAGCTCCTCCATCGCCTGGAAGCTGAATACTCGCGGGCTCACCGACAGCGAGGTGATGGGCTTCGGTGGCACGACGCTCGCGCGGCAGTACGGCTATTCACCCCAGGGCTTCCTGGCCTCGGCCCAGGACGCGCAGCATGCGTATGACTACGGCTTCGACGCGCTGGGCCTGTCCACGTTCATCTCGGATGCCTCGGGGACTCGCAACCTCGTCACGGGCGCGAACACGTGGGTGGTCGGTGGCGTGACGTACACGCGGGACGGGCTGGGCCGCACGGTGGCCCGGGACGACCTGAGCCTCACCTATGGGCCGGACGGTCAGGTGGCCTCCGCGCAGAAGGGCGCCCAGAGCTGGAGCTTCGTGTACGACGAGGACGGAGAGCGCCTGTTGAAGCGTGATGCGTCCGGGGCACCGCTCGCGGCATATCTGGAGGGCGGCGCGTATCTGGATGGCGCGGGACTCACCCAGCCGGTGCGCGTGGATGCGCAGCTGGTGGGCGCGTTGGAGAACGGCGCCTTCCGCCTGCTGTCCACCGACCGCCGTGGCACGGTGATGGCGGATGCGGACGGGACGCAGCGGGTGGCCTCGCCTTTCGGTGACCGGGCGACACACCCCACGGGCTCGGCGGCGCTGGACTACGTGGAGAAGGCCTACGACGCGGACATGGGCTTCGTGCGCATGGGGGTCCGCGACTACGACGCCCGCATCAATCGCTTCACCACTCCGGACCCGCTGTTCCTCGAGGACCTGGAGAAGTGCCGCGCCAGTCCCGTCGAGTGCAACCTCTACAGCTACGTGAGCAACCGTCCACTGGACCTGGTGGACCCGACGGGGACCGAGGAGAAGAACGTTCCCACGGGGGACGCGGTCGGCAACGCGGTCAGCGTGGGTGCGCCCATCGCCATCGCCGCGGGCGTGCAGGTCGGCGGTCCCAAGGTCGTCTCGGGCGTGAAGGCCGGGTACGACATGGGCAAGCGGTTCTTGAACAACCCGGTGGTCTCCGGGGTCCGCAAGGCCAACGCCGCAATCAAGGTCGTGAAGTTCATCGGCGGTTGCATCAACGGCACCAATCCCCTCTTCAGCGAGCCGGTGGCGCAGTCGCGGGCCCGCTTCATCCGCGAGGCCCTCCAGGAGATGGCGCAGCAGCAGGCCGCCCTCCACCAGGAGCTGGGCAGCTACCTCGAAGAGGCGAGCCAGTCCCTGCCGGATGAGGAGCGCATGGACTACGTCCACCAGCGCATCAACGAGCTGGCGGCCGAGGACCGCGCCCTCCAGAAGAAAATCGACAAGGCGACCGAGAACCTGGAGAGCGCGGAGCAGGAGCTGAAGGAGTTCTACGAGGACCACAGGTAGCGACACCTGTCGTGAGTCCATCGCGGAGGAGGGCCGGGTCGTCCACCGGCCCTCTTTCGCGTTCCAGCGATTCCCGCGCAGCGGCCCCGGGCAGGGCTCTCACGGGCCTGACGCTGGTCGGCGTCCGCCCTCGGACTATGCTCGACGGCCATGAGCCCTCCTCTCGAGCATGAAGCTGGAGTTCCGTCAGGCACGTCGGGCGGAGGCTATTCGCGGCGGGTGGGCCTGTTCTCGGGGGTGATGCTCGTCATCGGCGGCATCATCGGCTCGGGCATCTTCCTCAACCCCTCCATCGTCGCCCAGCGCGTGCACACCCCCGCTCTCACGCTGGGGGCCTGGCTGCTCGGCGGTGGCGTAGCGCTCATCGGCGCCTTCATCTACGGCGAGCTGGGACAGCGAATCCCCAAGGCGGGCGGCAGCTACGTCTACCTGCGCGATGCCTTTGGCGAGCTGCCCGCCTTCCTCAATGCCTGGGGAATGCTGCTGATGATCGCCACCGGCGCCATCGCCGCGGTGGCGGTGACCTTCGCCAACTACACGTTGGCACTGACGGGCCTCGCGGACGGCTATCGGTTTCCGCTCGCCGTCGGCGCCATCGTGCTGCTCTCCGGCATCAACTACTTCGGCGTGCGGCCCGGGGCGCTCACGCAGAACGTCTTCACGGTGCTCAAGCTGGTGGCGCTCGCGGTGCTCGTGGGCGCGGGACTGCTGCTCGCGGGGGCCTCTCCCTCGGTGGGGACCACGACGCCCCCCTCGCCTCCGGACTCCATCGTGCTGGCTCTCGGCGCCGCGCTGGTCCCCGTCCTCTTCAGCTACGGCGGCTGGCAGCAGACCAACTTCGTGGCCGAGGAGCTGGTGAATCCGGAGCGCAACCTGCCCCGCGCGCTCCTCTGGGGCGTCATCGGCGTGGTGACGGTGTACCTGCTCGCGAACCTCACCTACCTGCGCACGCTCGGCGCGGAGGGACTGGCGGCGAGCAACGCTCCCGCGGCGGATGCGCTCGGGCTCCTGTTGGGGCCCACGGGCCGTACCTTCATCACGGCGGGCGTGGCGCTCTCCACCTTCGGGTTCCTCAACCTCGTCATCCTCGTGTCGCCCCGTGTCTACCAGGCGATGGCGGCGGATGGGCTGTTCTTCCCGTGGATGGCGCGGCTGCATCCGCGCTACCACACGCCCTCGGCGGCCATCGTCTTCCAGGCGGTCTGGGCCATCCTCCTCACGAGCACGGGGACCTACGGCGAGCTGCTCGACTACGTCGTCTTCGCGGACTGGCTTGTCTTCGGCGCCACGGCCGCCACGCTCTTCGTCTACCGGGCCCGGGAGCGACAGGGACAGGTGCCCCGCGTGACGTACCGGGTGCCTGGCCATCCCGTCACGCCCCTGCTCTTCATCGCGGCGGCGCTCTACGTCGTGGTGGGGTCCACGGCTTCCAATCCCCTCAACGCGCTCAAGGGCACGCTGCTGCTCGGCGCGGGCGTGCCTGTGTTCCTCTACTGGCGCAAGCGCAGGGAGGCGCCCGCCACGGCTCAGGTATCGGGAACAGACGTCGTGGAAGGCCCCTCGGTGCCGGAGCAGCCCGTGCGGAGCGCGGTGTCTGGCAAGCGCGGAGCGGACTGAAGGCCATCCCGGATGCTCCACGGCTCGGCGGGCCGCGGTGAACAGCGGCGCGCACGACGAGCCCGACCGGGAAGGGCGAGGTGCGTACCTCTCCACACAGATGCGCCGCCACCCCTGCGCGCAAGGCAGGGAATGGCGGCGCGCCCACCCTTCAGATGCATGCGTCAGTACACGATGGCGATGTCTCGCAGCTCCGGACCGGAAGCCCCACCGATGGCCGCCTGTTCCGCTGTCGTAGCGGTGCGCGGAAAGTACGTCGCGGCGCCCGTCAGCAGATTCACCTGATACAGCACATAGGGACCACTGGCCGCCGTGCGACCCGCCGCCAGCGGCAGCCCGTTGTCGCCGCCAGCGATATCAAACCCCGTCGCGCCGACAAACGTCACGCCCAGCGCCCCCACGTTCACCAGCGTGCCATCGTTGGGGGGCACCTGCTGAGTCAGCACGTTGCTGTTGCGCTCCAGGTCGAACAACGTCGTCGCCGTCGCACCCATGACGCTGTTCGTGTACGCCACACCGAAGACGACGGCATCCGGCGTCCGGTTGATAGCGCCGTCCGTGGTCGTCGCGCCCGTGTCGACGTTGATGCGCAGGTTCTGCCCCGTGTCGCTCACCACGCGCAAACGGTCCGCCACGGGATTGAAGTCGATGACGAACTGAGTCCCCGACAGCGCGGTGAAGGGTTCCGTGGTGTCGGCGGGGTCCGCGTTCAGGGTGGCCTTCGCGGTGACCGCGCCTGTCTGCGTGTCCACCGTGTAGAGCTTCCCGGCGGACGACAGGGCATACATCGTCCGGTCCGCCGGGCGCAGGTCGATGCCGAGCAACGTCTCCCCTGCTGGCACCCCCGTCAGCGCCACCGTCGCCGTCAGCGTGTTGGGCGCTGAGACGGCGGCACGCACGAGCTGGTTGTCGGTGGTGAGACCGTAGACCGTGGCGCCCGACTCCTGCTTCAGGGCCAGCCCCTTGAGGGGCTCCGTCGAGCCGATGGCCGCGACTTCCGTGGCGGGGGCCGAAGTATTCTCCGGAGTGATGCGATACAGGCGCTGCGTACCGCCAACCGTCAGCGCGGCATAACCGACGTTGGTCCGCGCATCGATGTCATAGCCATTCACCCCCGAGGCATCCACGCCCAATGCCACCGGGGCGGAGAGTGTGCCGTTGTTCGGCGGATCCTGGAGGTAGACGGTGTCGGTCGCCGCATCCAGCACGAAGAGGCGGGTGGTGGCGGTCTCCGCGAAGGAGTTGGTATAGGCCGCACCGCTGACCTGCGCGCCGCCATTGCCGCCATTGATGGCGCCATCCGTGATGGTGTCGCCGGTGTCGACATTGATGCGCAGGTTCTGACCGCTGTCACTCACCACGCGCAGGCGGTCCGCCACCGGATTGAAGTCCACGGCGAAGTCAGTGCCGACGAGGTCCGTGAACGGATTGTCGTCCCCTGTCATGGCGGACAGCGTGGCCTTCACGGTGGCGATGCCGGTGTCCGGGGCCAGGGTGACGATTCGCGCCCCGCTGGTGAGGCCATACAGTTGCGAGTCGGCGGGACGGTAGTCGATGCCCAAGAGCGACTCTCCCGCGTCCAGACCCGTCACGGCGATGGAGCCCACCAGGACATCGGGCGTCGCGCGATTGAAGGACACGAGCATGTCCGATGCGGTCAGGGCGACGACCTCTCCCACCATGACCGGGTCCGGCGCGCCATCCAGCCCCGTGCCGGGAGTCGGGTTCGGGTCGTCGTCGTCACCACAGGCCGTGAGGAAGAGCGCGGTAGCGAGCGCGGCGAGGAACTGGTGCGGCTTCCTGATACGGGTCATGGGTTCCCCCGAAGGATGGACCGGATTGATTTCACGAGCCCTTACGATGGTCCTCTTGAGCTGGATTCCTCCCCGTGCCGCGGAGCACCTGGCTGTTCGTCATCCGACCCGCCGCGGAACAAGGCACCTTCCGAGGACGGACCGAAGCGCCGCCGATGCTTCTTGTTTCTCTGAAATCAAACACCGCGAACCGCCAGGCGAGGCAGGGAGCCCTGAGTCGCCGGAAGCCTTGATGGGAGTCCATCACCCGCCAGCATGCGAGTGATGGACTCGACCGCTCAGGATGAACCGGCGCTACAGCGTCACGGCCCGAGCAGCCAGCATCGGCGGCGCGCAGATGGGGGCCACGAGCGCGGCGTCATCACGCGACGACTCCGACGACGACAGCTCGTCCTCCTCGGTCCCCAGGGCCGCGCCGCCACAGGTGCCGTACTCCCACTCGGTCACCCACTCCTCACAGGTGACGACCTGCATGCTCCAGGGAATGGCACAGACCAGCCAGCACGGCGTGCTCTCATTGCAACGGGCCTGGGAGCAGTCCGGAGGCAGGGCCGACGCGGACAGCGGGGCCAACACGAGCGCCGCGACTCCTGCGAACAGGGACTTCGATAGCAGTTTCATGATGTCTCCACGATGACGGGATGACCGGGCCACCCACGCGTGAGCCGGCCCCTCGACTGTCTCAGGAAAACCGCGAATCTTCAAAAGTCGCGACTGGCGTACTTTTCTACTCCAGAAACACTTCAGCCCTGACCGAGCGGGCCGCTTATGACCCTCCTGGGTCAGGACGTGATGCGGGTTCTCCGCCTGTGCCTCCCTCCGAAAGGGCGCGCCGGATAAATCCCCGGGAATCACACGCGAAAACCCTTCGCCGTCTCCAGCCCGGAGACGACGCACTCCACCCACGGAGTAACCCCCTCGAGCCTCCTCGCGGCCCCCACCGCGCGGCCTCCTTCGAGGACCCCGCTCGTGGGCAGTCCTCATTCAAGAAGGGGTGACCACGACCTGCGTCCACCCCCGCCTTGAATCAAGCGAAGGGTTCACGACATGAGTCTGGGTGTTTCATTGAAATCCGCGGCATGGCGCGCAGTGCTCCTCGGGGGACTCCTCGCGCTCTCCACGGGTTGCCAGGGCGAAGGCATCGAGTCGGACGGGCACTCCGAATCCCTGCCCGGAGAGACAGAGGCCCTGCCCGTCCTCCAGCAACAGCTGGCCCCGCTGCGCGAGAAGTCCTGCCGGGAAATCAAGAACGCCAGGCCCCAGGCCGGAGATGGTGAGTACACCCTTCACCTCATGGGGGACGCCGCCCGGCCCTGGAAGGCCTGGTGCCACGACATGGCCGGCACTCCCACCGAGTATCTCCCGCTCCCCGAGAATGGCCTCCACTCCAACTTCTCTCAATACACCGCGGGTGGCGCGGCCCCCGGCAGCAACGTCCGCACTGTCTTCTCCAAGCTGCGCATCAACCCCGTCACGCTCGAGGTCGATACGTCCGACCGGCGCTTCGCGACGTCCACCGGCGCGCTCTCACACAATGGCCAGGCCAACATCTCCACCATGCCCTACGCCACCGCCATGTCCTGCGACTGGGGCGGCTCCGGCAGGGCCAACGTCGACTTGCGCGGCACCCCGTTCAAGCTGCCCGCCGACTACTTCGTGACGAGTGGCTTCAGCCAGCTGGGCGCCGCGTCCTACAGCTTCGTCGACCAGGTCGTCTCCATCACTGGCGGCGGCTACTGCGGCTGGACGGCTCCACTCGGCGCCGACCCCGCGCTCGGCGGCGCCCTCCCCCTCTTCTACGCCGCTCCACCTGTCGCCTGGACGCCTGTCGCACGCGTCTACCCCTCCGGTGGCGCCGAGCCCTCCGCCCAGGCGCTGCAGCCCGGCTGGTATGACCAGCACCAGCTCACCGTCGGCAACGACACCATCAGCTCCGTCCACGTCCCCAGGGGCTGGGCCGTCACCCTCTACGAGCACTCGCGCTTCTCCGGCAGCTCCATCACCTTCACCTCCGACACCCTCCTGACGGGCAATGGCTGGGACAAACGGGCCTCCAGCATCAAGGTGGAAGCCCCCGTGTCCGTCTATTCCCAGCACAACTTCGGAGGAGTCCGTCAATCCCTGCGCGCGGGCCGGTATGACATCAACCAGCTCACGCTGGGCAATGACACCCTCCGCTCCCTCAAGGTACCCGACGGCTTCCAGGTCACCCTTTACGCGGACTCGGGTTTCTCCGGCCAGCGCATCGTCCTCACCCAGGACACGGACCTCACCGGCAGCCTCCTCAACGCCGTCACCTCCAGCCTCGTCGTCGAGTCCACCACCTCCCGCAACAACAACATCCTCCATGGCCAGTGGCTCGCTTCCGGAGGCCAGAGCCGAACCAGTCCCGCCAACCGTCAGTTCCTCGTCGAGCACTCCGGCCCGCCCGACATCGTCACCTTCGACCTCGAAGCCAACAACGCCAGCCCCTACCTCTACCTCCTCGACTCCAGCGGAAACGTGCTCGCCGAGGCGAACGACCCCCTTGGCGGCTCACGCGCGCGCATCGCCTATGACCTCCAGCCCGGCAGCTACAAGCTCGTCGCCGCGACGACCCAGGCCGGGCAGACGGCCGACTTCACCCTGCGCTCCGACAAGGCCCGGCTCCGCTACCCGCTGCGCCTCTTCGTCCAGGCAGAGACCCACTTCGATTGGGTCTACGACGACCACAACACCGGAGCGCACGACAACATCTCCGTCTGGCGTCCCAAGCTCGACCGGTTCCCGGGCCACTACTCCCTGGGCGACGTGGCCATGCCCTCCCATGGCTCACCGCCTCGGATGACCTTCGTGGTCTCCGGTGAGGGGGACGTGCTGGCGCCTCCCATCGACTATGACCTCGTCTGGGATGACAAACACACCCGCGGCTCTCACGATGCCAGCTTCTGGCACCCCAGGCCCGCTCCTGGCTATACCTGCCTCGGCTCGGTGGCCACCCTGGGCTATGACAAGCCGTCCACCCAGCTCATCCGGTGTGTCCGCAGTGAGTATGTCCTGCCCGCGAGCCCTGCCTGGCTGTGGGACGACAGGGGCTCGAGTGCCTATCGCGACGGCACTGTCTTCCAGGCCAATGCCACGGACCACCGGTCCCTGACCGCCTCATCCATGGTGGGCCAGGTCGGTTATGGCGCCGCCAATGCCAGTCTCTTCTGGGCTCTCAACAAGAGCGCCCTCGCCAACGCCGAACTCCAGGGTGCCCCGGTCGATGACCTCACCGTCCTCCAGTACGCGCCCCTGGTCTGGCTCCATCCAGACGAATACTACTGGCCGTCCTCCGCCGATTTCTTCCTCGCGAACGTGACGCCCGTCGGATACTTCATGGAGACCCGCGAGCCACTGGGCTGCGCCTCCTGTACGGACCCCGCGTTCCTGCACGGCCAGCGTCCGGACCCGACGACCCACGTGCCGATGTATGCGCAGATCATCCCTCGCACCCAGGCCGGAGCCCCAACCCAGACCACCGACGTCGTCTATTGGATGTTCTACCCCTACAACGGAGGCAAGCGCGTCTGCGTGGGCTTCTACAATGCCGTGCATTCCTGCCTCGGGAAGTTCTCGACCTTCGGCAACCACGTGGGCGACTGGGAGCACGTCACCGTGCGCTTCGTCGACGGGAGACCGACCCATGTCTTCATGGCCCAGCATGCCGAAGGGCAGCTCTTCGTCTATGGAGACAAAGCGCTGGGCCTCTTGAACTTCCATCCCGAGACCTATGTGGCCTTTGGTTCACACGGCGCCTATCCGGACACCGGCTCGCATGTGTACAAGACGCTCTTCAACGGAGAGCTCCTGAGCGACGAGACAGGAAGAGGCACGCCGTGGATTGGGTGGGACCGCCCCGTCATCATCCCCTGGCAGCCGCTGGGCACCTACACGTCGACGAACGGTCCGGCGTGGATGGACTCCATCCTCCAGTGGGGCAATCCGCCAGATGGCTGCCTCAACATCGTCACGCAATACTCGAATGAGTGCATCCGCAACGGCGGCCCCAGCGGGCCCATGCTGAAGACCATCGCCAATCCAGAGGCGATGGTCATGGAGTGAGCGGGCCCACGCTCCGCCAGACTCGAAGGGACACAGGCCCTGCCGGCATTCCGCCGCCGGCAGGGCCTGTGCGGTGGCACCCGCTCCACCCGGGGCACCACCCTCACGGAGTCCTGCTGTCTCAGCCTCCGCTCAGGAAATCGGCGGCGGCCTCGATGACATCATCCTCCGTCTTGAATCCTCGGAACGGCAGCTGCACCTCCTTGAAGATCAACTCATCGGCGAGGCCCAGCTTTCGCGCGGCTTGCAACCTGTTGTTTCCGAGCACGACGTAGTTCTCGTTCGCGATTTTGACGAAGTTGATGAGCTTGTCCTTGATGCCGTCCTTCTGGATGTCTTTGACCAGCTTCACGAACTGGTTTCCGGACATCCGGTCGGTGAGGTGCAGGCCCGCCTTGCGCAGCTCGCCGTAGGTGAAGGACACGGCTTCCTTCACGGCCAGCCCGCTCACCGAGTTGTTGTGGACCCACGAGGAGAACTCCCCGACGAAGTACGTGTGGGCGAACTCCACCTCGAAGTTGAAGACGACCTGCTGCTCGGCGGACGTCGCGACGGAGAGGACGCGCAGGAGCTGTCCCGTGGCGCTTTCGACCTCATCCCCGGCGCGGAGGTCCTGAGCCTCCGTCCAGCCATGGCCGGCGACGCCGAACGGATGCTCCGCCGTCACTCCGAGCTCTTCACGAGTGCCGTCAGGCGCTTCGAGGACGACGCGGAGCACCACCCTCTCCGGCTTGATGAAGGTCCTCGTCACCCGGTGCCAGCCCGGCTCCTTCGTCTTCTCGTTCCAGGCCCACACCCAGTCTCCCGCCAGGACTTCCTCGATGGGCCTCAGGCCCTCCGCGGTGAGGACGGGAGTCCCCGCGACGAAGCAGCCGCCGAGCGGGAATCTGGGGGCGAGGGCGAGCCCCGCCCTGTTGATCAAACTGCGGGTCGCCGAGGTGACAATGGGTGCCGCGGTCTTGAACGCGAACCCCACCACCTTCGCGGAGGCAAGTGAGATGACCACCTGTGTCACATCACTGGCCAGCTCATCGTTGTCACCTCGCATCAACGACAGCATCAGGTTGAGCGACGTGGTGCCGAGCCCCACGAAGGGGACGTAGGACCATTTGGTCTCCCGCAGCCATCCCTGGAGCGAATCCATCTGCTGGTCGTTCATCGCGAACAGGCCGCGACCATCTCCCACGCAGTACTTGCACGAGGACTCGACGTAGCCCGTCTCCATGCTGCCGTTCTGGTCGGCCCCACCCGCGACGGCCGAAGGAGTGCTGTCACCCTGTCCGACTCCGTCACCAGTCCCCGTTCCCACGCTGGGAGCGCCGCAGTCACCGGGGTTCGCCGAGCCGCAGATCTCCATCAGTTCGCCGTCCGCCGTATGCCAGGTGCCCACGACGCTCGAGGACTCGGTGGGCGTGAACCCGCTGAGGTCGACGTAGCGCAGGGGGTTGTTGAAGCCGTAGCTGTAGCGGTTGAACGCCTGGCTGGAATAGGGCGCCTTGACCACCGGGTCGGGAGTCAGGAAGCGCCCCACCCTCGGGTCGTAGAGCCGCCCCTTCATGTTGACCAGCCCCGCCTCGTCGTCCCACTCGTGGCTGGTGAAGCCCACACGCACGTCGCTGGCGGTGGAGGCCGGCGCCAGCGTCGGGTCGTCCGCCCGGCCCTGCGCCCCGAAGGGTTGGTATTTGCGCTGCTCCAGCACGTTGCCTGCGTCGTTCGTCACCGTCTCCACCGAGCCCAGGTGGTCGTGCAGCAGGTACGTGGTGACGGGCGTGGCGCCGCCGCTCGCGGCCAGCGTCACCTGCGCCACCGCCTTCCCTCCGGCCATCACCTGGAAGACGTGAGACTCGACGCCCGCCTTCTTGCGCTTCTCATAGAGGCCCCCCGCCACGTAGAGGGTGGAGTCCCCGTTGCTGTGCTGCTTGAGCGTGCGGCGCTGGAGCGCGTCGTAGGTGAACGTCAGCGTTCCCTGCTGAGTCACCAGCGTCGAGGGCAGGTTGAAGGCGGTATAGGTGATGTTGCGGAAGCGCCCCGTCGCGGGCTCGTTCGCCTGGGTCTGGTTCCCCCCGGTGTCGTAGCTGAACGTCTCAGCCAGTGTGCCGAAGGCAGGGTCCGTGCTCACGCCGGTGATGGCGTGCCGTGACGCGGTGAGGGCCCCGTACTGGAAGTAGAGCTGCTCGGTCTGTGTGCCATTGCGGACCACCCGCCTGGCGTTGAGGTTGCCCAGGTCGTCGTAGCCGTAGTTGGTGACGGTGTTGTCGCAGCCCGCCTGCACCGTCCAACGCGTCAGGCGGTCCACGCCGTCGTACTGGAACGACTCCGTCACCTGGTTCAGGTTGTCGTGACGGCTGCGCAGGCTGTCATCCGCGTTGTAGCTGTACGCCAGCGACTGGACGAGCTGTCCGGCCGCCTTGCGGGACTCGATGAAGCGCAGACGCCCCTGGCCGTCGTAGCGGTTCCAGCTGGTGATGACATTGCCTCCCCGCGCCTCGACGAGCAGGCGGCCGGCGGCATCCCGGTCCTTCACGCGCCAGTACTCGGCGCTGGTGGCCGCGTCTCGCACGGCCTCGGGGTAACCCGTGGCCGTATACGTCTGCTGGACGGCCAGGCGGGTGCCACCGGGGCCCGTCGGATACCAGGTCTTGTCCAGACGCCCGTACCCGTCGTAGCTCTGGTCGACGGGGTACGTCGCGCCATTGAGCGACAGCGACTCCTGCGTGAAGCGCCCCAGCGTGTCGTAGGCATAGGTCGTGACGACGTCATCCGCGGTCGCGACGGTGTTCCGGTCGTTCTCCGCCTTGGCCAATACCCCCTTGCCCTGGGGAGCGGTGTCCCAGAACAGGTGCGTCTGGCCATCCGGGTTCCGGATGAACACCTCGCGCCCCAGGGTGTCGTGGGCATAGCGCGTCAGGACGCCCGCCGCGTCCGTCTCCTCACGGACATCGCTGTAGGCGTCGTAGAGGGTGATGAGCGCGCCCAGCTTGGGCTCCAGCAGCTTCGTGCGACGCCCCCGCACGTCGTACTCCATCACCGTGACGGCGCCGCTCGGGTCCTTCGTCGAGTCCAGCACGCCGAACGGCCCGTGGAGGTACTCGGTCACCAGCCAGGGAGCGGATGGCTCCCGCAGCTCGCTCACATGCACCACCTGCCCCAGCGGGTTGCGGTTGACGTAGGTCTTGTTCCGCTTCTCGTCATAGACAGTCGTGGTGCGCCACTCGTGGACCCACTCCCGGAAGGTGCCGTCCGGGTTCGTCTGCTTCAACTTCCGCCCCAGGTTGTCGTAGGTGAAGGTCGTGGCCTTCTCGGCTTCGCGGTCGTACCGAGGCTGCGTGATGCGCAAGGTGCGCCCGAAGAAGTCATAGGCCATCGTCGCGCGACTCCAGGAGCCGTCGGCGGCCTGGACGAGGGTGTAGATCTCCCGGTCCCAGCGGTCCAGCCTGTGAGTCAGGGAGGGACTGCCGTCCCGCTGGACCGTGATGCGGGTTCCCGGCGCCTCCCGGTGGTACTCCATCCAAACCGTGGCACCCCCAGAAGCTCCTCCCTCCCGGTAGGGAGCCGTCTCCATCCGAAGGCGACCGAAGCCGTCATACGCGTTGCGCACCCGCACCCCGTTGGGGTCCTCGGTGAGCGCCACCACTCCCAACCCCGGGTGATGGGCGACGTCGGTGCGGTGCCCGGCGGCGTTGATGATGACCGTGGGGAAGATCTTCTCGAGGCCCTCGTAGGAGATCTGCTCCAGACGCGGCAGCACCCCTTGCGTGTCCGAGGTCTCGATGGACGTCACCTGGCCGGTGAGGTCGCGTGAGTACGTGGTGAAGAGCTTCGTGTCCGCGGTGCCCTCCGGCGCCTGGGTGACGCGCCACAGGGCATTGGACTCCGGGCAGGAAGCTCCGGGGCAGTACTGGTACGTCGTGGCGCGGGTGGCTTGCTGTCCGCCGGGATGGCGGGTCGAGGCTGGAGTGTAGGACGTGTCCGTCTCCCGCCGGGTGAGGCCCAGTACCCAGGTGGATGGATGGTTCTCCACCTCCAGGACGCGCTCCGTCCAGGTGCCCTCGACGGCGTTCTCATCCGTGCGCACGACGGTGAAGAGCCGCGTGGCATTGCCGTAGCCGTCGCAGTCCTGGGACTGGAGCTTCCACGACACGGTGCCGAAGATTCCGTCCTTCTCGGAGAGGGTCGTCACCGAGGGACAGAGGAACCGGGTGCGCCCTTCCGGAGCGATGCGCGGCTCGCGGGTGAAGGTGCTGGTGACGGTATGGGTGCGTCCCGTCAGGGGCGTGGCGACCTCTTCCTGCTTGGGGAGGAACGCGTGCAGGTACAGCGTGCCAGTGCGAGTGGTGTTGTCATAGACCGTCGTCGTCACCTTGCTCGTTATCTGGTCGGTGACGGTGCGGCGGGAGAACCCCAGCCAGCCACGGCCGCGGAGGTCCGTGCGAGCCCCCTCGTAGGCGAGGATGGACCAGTGGAAGAAGGCATCCGGGCCGTCGAGCCCGTTGTCCGTCATGTACGCATTGACGGCCCACATGCCCCGCACCCCGCAGTACTGGGGATAGGTGCACCCGCCCGCCGTGAAGTGGCCCGGAGAGTTCCCCAGCGCGCGGTGCTCGAAGGAGGCCCACTTGCCATTGCCATCCGTGACCCGGCGGAGCAGGTCCGGCTTGAGGCCCTGGCGCAGGTGCACCACGAGCTGGCTCGTGAAGACGTTCCCGACGACCTGGATGATGTCCTGCAGGCCGTCACCGTTGATGTCGCCCACCCGCGTGAGCTTCTGCCCCCAGCCGGCCCCTTCCAGATCCGTGGTGGAGCCCAGGGGTGAGGTGAAGCCCTGCCCCGTGGACATCCCCACCGGCAGGCCGGTCAGCACCTTCGAGGTGAAGCCAGCGCCCGTCGACAACAGCACGGTGAGGTTCGTCCGGATGGTGCCCCGGTCATTGTAACTGTCCGTCAGCAGCAGGTCTTGACGCCCATCCATGTTGTAGTCGAGGAGGCGCACGCCGCTGTCGACGAAGCGCCCCACCGCTCCCCACTGCGAGGGGCCAGGCATGGCCCCCGCGGGAATGGAGAGCGTCTGCGGAGGCAGGAAGCCACTGCCGTTGTTGATGGCCAACCGGAGTTCGCGCGGGACGCCGTCATGCGGCTGACGTTCCTTGTGAAGCGTGAGCGCATCCGGCAGCCCATCGCCGGTCACGTCCACCATCCACATGTCGCGGTAGTGGAAGGGCCCGCTGAACTCGTAGTCCCAGGGCAGGGCCGTCAGCGTCGTCTCCGTCTCGCGCCGGCTGCCATCCGGGTTGATGCCCACCGCGGTGTAGTACCCGGCGAACCCATCCGGGCTGCGTGACTGGGTGGTGGGGAGGCTGTTCGGCTTGCGCAGCAGCACCTCGGCGGCGCCGTCGCCGTCCACGTCGGCCACGAAGCCGGAATGGTCCATGCCGGAGCGCGCGCCGATGGCGGTGTAGCCAGGGAAGCCCAGGCTGCCAGTGATGCCCAACTGGTTGAGCCGCCAGGCCCACTCCGTCGGGACGCTCGTGCTCGCATTGCTGGGGCGCCACGAGCGGAGCAGGTCCGGCAGGCCGTCACCACTGAGGTCGGCCACCTGGAGGCCCGGGGGCTTCACGGTCGCGGTCGACGTGCCGCACACCGCATACGTCTCATGGCCGTCCAAGACGGCGGGCGTGAAGTTGGAGCCGTTGTAGCGGTAGACCTGGAAGTGGCCGCTGATGTTGTTGTCGCAGTCGGTCCGGTTGAGGGCGACGATGTCCGTCTTTCCGTCCATGTCCATGTCGACGGCCGAAAGGTCATCCTGCGAGTCACCGACCTGCGAGCTGGGCAGGTTGACCGTGGTGTAGCCGCCGAACCCCGAGCCGGTGCTCAACCTCAGACGCCACTCCGCCGGGAAGTAGCCGGCCGTGGAGGAGAACCGCATGAAGCGGTAGAGCAGGTCGTCCTTTCCGTCTCCGTTGACGTCCGCGACGTGCACGTTCCAGAAATCGCGGGCCTTGTAATGGAGGGTGCTCGACGTGTCGGGGACGTCGCTGTTGGCCGCGACGTCCGCGATGCCCGTGTTGAGGGTGAGGAACTGCTCGGAGCCCAGCTCCCAGTCGAACGACGTCTTCTCCTTGCACGCGTTCCGGCCGTCACACTCCTGCACGGACTTGAGCAGGCTCCGCCCGGAGACACTGTCGTTGCGGTACTCGAGCGTGTACCTGCGCCAGAGGGTGCTCGGACCCGACTCCCACTGGGAGACAGGCACGTCCGGCGCGAACATGTCGATGTGGTCCAGGCGCGAGGCCGAGCGCATCTTGAAGCCCGCCACGTAGGACTCATCCAGGTCCCCCGGCTCGTAGTGGAACTCCACGCGACGCAGACGCGCGGCCACGGTCGCGTCCGTGTAGGAGCCCGTGTACTCGATGTTCTTCAACCGCTGCTCGTAGCCCGTCTCCTGGTCGCCCAGCAGGTCGTAGCCGAGCCGCAGGTAGTTGCCTTGCCTGTCCTTCACCTCGGACAGGGCCCAGGCGTAGCGCACCGCCTGGAGGTTCGCCGTGCTCACGCCCGCGGGCAGCGCCTGGGTGGGGAGGACCCGCATCCCCGCCAGCACGGCGCCGTAGGTGAAGATGCGCCCGTCCTTTTGACGCACCTCGAAGTAATCCGGCGGACCATTCGGGGTGCTGGTGGAGAGCATCACCCGGGCGAAGGTGTCGACCTCGGTGCGGTACACGCTCCCGCTGGCGCCGTACTGCGTCGTCTCGGGGTTGAGGTGGATGAGCCGGGCGCCGTCCAGACACAGCGCATCCGTCGCGTCGAAGCGCACCTGCGCCACCGCGCTGTCCTGCGCCAGCGTCTTGCGACAACGGGTGATGCGGGAGAGCGTCCCTGTCAGCGTGAAGCCCATCCCAGCCAGCCCCATCCCGGAGCGGCTGTGGTAGCTGAGCGCGAGCTCCGGCTGCATCCCCGCGCGGCCCGGAGGCACCCACAAGGGCAGACGGTAGGTCGCCGCGCCATCCGGGGTGACCGAGAACGTTCCCTCGGTGGCACCCGCGGCGAGCCCGGCCAGGGCATTGGTGTCCACCACCGTTCCCACGGGCGGCAGCAGCCGCTCATCCCCGCTCAGGCGGTTCTCCGAGACCTCGGCCTCGGTCAGTCCCTCGCCGCTGCCCGGAATGGGGCCACACGACCCGAGAAGGCTCGCGCCATAGAGGCCCAGCATGCACAGCGAAAGGGCGCGCTTCGCCCGACCATCCTTCTTCTGAAGTGGCTCTGATGTCATGTCGATGTCCTGGAGGTCCCGAGAGACGACGTCCGAAGTGCGCCTCATCGCCGCTGCTCTGATTTCATGGGTTCGGAGCCGCCCGTGCAGACACCCGCTCGGCAGTAGGCACCTCCCGAGCAACTGCCGCAGTTCACCGTCCCACCGCAGCCATTGCTCGCGGTTCCGCACTCCCTGCCGTCGCAGGCGTCCTCGTAGACAGCGCAACCGCAGACGTTGGGCGTACCGCCACCGCCACAGGTGTTGGCGCCCGAGCAGGAGCCGCCACAGGAGTAGGAGCCACCGCAGCCGTCGGACACCGTGCCGCAGTTCTTTCCGGCACAGACGGTGGACTGCGGGAGTGCGGTGCAGCCGCAGACGTTCGGCGTGCCACCTCCTCCACACGTTTGCGTGCCGGCGCAGCCGCCGCAATTCCACGAGCCGTTACACCCGTTGGGCACCAGGCCGCACTTGCCGTTGCACGCGGTAGCCTGCGGAATGGGGGTACACGCGCAGACGTTGGCCACCCCTCCAGCGCCACAGGACTGGCCGCTCGGGCAGGTCCCGCAGTTCAGCGTCCCACCACAGCCATCCGCGAGGGCGCCGCAGTTCTTGCCCTGGGCCTGGCAGGTCGTGGGCTCGCAGCAGGCCTGCACGACATCCACCTGGCACACATCCCCCTCGATGCCGCTGCTCCCCTCATCGATGGCACCGTCACAGTCGTCGTCCTGCCCGTTGCAGGACTCCGCGTTGCCCGTGGCCCCGTCGGGGATGCCGTCCTTGTTGTCGTCACAGCGGTTGCACTCGACCTCGCGAGAGGGAGACACGGGCTGACACGGTCCAACGGAGCCGTCCTGCCCACAGACGGAGCGGCCGCTCGGCCCGCACCAGTCACAGGCCTTCGTGCTGCCCGCGGTCCAGGCACAGGTGCTCGCCCCCGACGCGCACACGCTGACGCCACCGCAGCCATTGGCCATGGTGCACGACAGCCCCGACAGGCCCTCGTCCACGGCGCCATCGCCGTCGTCGTCGCAGCTGTTACAGAGTTCGTCCCGCAACGCGGTGCAGGAGCCGGGGATGGTGCTTCCCGTGGCACTACATTGGAGCTTCCCGTTGCGCCCGCAGACAGAGCACGGGGTGGTGGACTCCACTGAATAGGTGCAGGGCCCGTAGGCGGTTCCTTCACAGATTCGGGTTCCCTGACACGCGCCGGACGAACAGGAAACCGTCTCCCCGTCGATACAGGCGGCATGGGCTTCTTCGAGTGGCAGGAGGCCCAGACAAAACAAGAGAATGAGCGCGAGCCGCGCTTGTGATTGAGGCAAGAGCATGGAGTTCTGGCGAAGGAGGAGAAATGCGTGAAACGGCGACGGACCCGGAGCGAGCCGACGAGCTCTCGCGTCAGGGGCTGCCCAGGGGATGCGAACTACTCCGGGGAGTTCCGAGGAAGTCCGTGGGTCAAGGACAGACTCCTGGGCCACCCGCCACGAGGAGGTTCTTGGGGGGACTCAACACGTCTGACGGGGCACGCCCGGACGTCGTTGTTCCCCAGCCAGGCACATCGGAGTCAGCACGGGCAGGGCCGCCCCTCAGCAGGGCCGCCTTCACGACGCATCGCAACCACTCCACCTTGACCACGTCAGCGCTCTCTTCGGCCCCTGCGAGCGACACTTTAACGGCAGGTCACATGCGTCAGTCAACAGGAGCGTCTCATTATCAATCTGCTTCAGAGAGGTGCGCGAGCACCTGTTTCGCACGCGCTCTCGGAGAACCTTCGACCTCGAGCACCTCCACTTCGAAGCCGTGAGCATCCTCGAGGAGGAGGTCCTTCAACTTCTCGTCGACAGCCAGACGCAGCGCCTTGTCGTCCGAGGCGGAGAGCGAGACCCGGTCCGGGCGCTCGATGCCGACGAGGACGATCAAATCCAACTTCTGGAGCGCGCCGCGTACGCGCGGGAGCCACGCATCGAGGTCGAACGCGTCGCTGTCCTCGTGGGCCAACAGGTATCCGATGAAGTCCACCGGACATCGGTCGAACAACACGTCGCGGGTGCCCTCCTCCAGGTTGTCGATGGAGCGCGCGAGCTGCGCTTCGAAATCCTCGACCGACGGGGTCTCCGCGAACGCGTACCCCTCCTCCTCCATCTGGTGGTACGGCTCATCCACCGTCACGTAGGTGGGGAGGAGGTCGGACAACTCCTCGATGAGGGTGGACTTCCCCGCGCGATGAGTCCCGGAGATGGCGATTCGCATGCATCAGCGCTCTAACAGTCGGCCCCCCGCGACGTCAGCACGGAACGAACGGGTGGCCGGGCATGGGCACACCTGCAACTTTCGTTGCGCGGGAAATAGACCTCCGGGGTTCCCTGAACGCGGGGCAGCAAGGCCGGCAGTGATGTCTCGCGTTTCGTCCCCTTGAAAGGGAGCCCAGATGCTGCGTTCGCGCATCTTGATGGCGGTTGCCCTGCTGGCACTCAGTGCGTGTGGTGAGAGTGATTCCAAGTCCCCGGAGGAGCCGGGGTACGTGGAACCTCCGGACGACAACCAGCCCGACCATCGTCCCAACGTCACGGGCACGTATGACGTCACGGGGACCCTGGGCACCGAGCTGAATGGTCGCACGGACTTCACCCCCATCCGGGATGTCGTCCGAATCGACGCCACCCACAGCGTCCGCAGCAGGGTGCATGTCCATCTCAACGACATGAACTGTGGCACCGGCATCCTCGCGACGATGACGGGCGAGACCACCTTCACCATCAACGAGGGCTCCTGCCCGCTTCCTCCTGAACGCGGCTGCACGTCCATGATGAGATTCAACGGAGGCAGCGGCTCCCGGCCCGTGAATGGTGCCCTCCAGCTCGGACTCCAGGGACAACTCGAGGTGCGGTGCGGCTCCCAGTCCGCCAGCGCGCGCCTCTCCCTCGACGTCTCCGGTTCCCGCACGGGCCAGGACCTCCCGGACACACGGGCCCAGGTGCTCGCCATGGGCGCGGACCTGGCCAGCGCCCTGCGTCGACTCGGGGAAGACGTACGGCCCTGAGCCGTCCGCCACCCACCCGAGGGGCTAGAAAGCGAGCATCGGAACAGGAGGCATGGCGCCTCCTTCCATCAAGCGCTCCATCGCCGCGCCATGGCGTCGGAGCTCCTGGAGGTCCGGCATGCCCACCTGGGCGCGCTCCGCCTCGGCCTGGATGAGGTGCAGGGCGTCCCGCACCGCCTGCCGCGTCTCCTCCGTCGTGGCGCGCTGGCCGACCTCTCCCGCCAGCCGCTGCAGGCGGAGCACCACCATGGGCTCGCCAGCGCCGTAGCGGAGGATCTGCCGGGTGGCGAGCGACAGGTAGTCGCGGAACGTGGCCGCGCGGAGGAACACCCGTGGGCGCCCCGAGGAATCCGCGAGCACGCGCGGCCCCAGTCGCATCGGCTCCAGCGCGCACAGCAGGAAGGTGAGCTGATCCACCACCTCCAGGGCCGTATAGGGGTCGTTGACGGCGGGTGAGAGAGCCTTGACGGCCATGTCCACGAGCTGCCGCATGCACAGCGCCACATCCGAGCCCTGCTCGCGCCAGCGGCCCAGCAGGATGGCCTTCTCCAGATGAGGGAAGACCTCGGGCCGTCCTGGCGCCACCCGCCCCAGCACCGCGCCCCGCGTCACGGGCTCGCCGATGGCCACGTCCACATGCACCTCGAGTCCCCGCGCCTCGGCCCACGACAAGAGCGAGGCCCCGTCCACGTCCACGACAAAGCCTTGTCCGTGAGCCCGGAACACGACGGTGTCTTGAGAGGACGTCCGCGCCGGCTGGGGCGGCTCCACGTCGTGCCTCCGGCGCCGCGCCAGCGCGCGGGCGCCGTCCAACGCATCCTGGCGGATCTGCCGGACGATGTTCTCCACGCGCATCAACTGGAAGGTGTTGAGGACATGGAACACCAGCGCCGCCTCACAGAGGATGAGCAGCACCATGGCCATGCCGAGCGCGGGCCGCGGATACCGTCCATCGGTGGGCGTGAACCCAAGCATCTCCGTCGCCACGAGGCAGAAGATGCTCGTGGAGATGAAGATGGGAATGATGAAGCGGATGCCCGGGCCCCGCAGGTACATGCGCAGCAAGCGTGGCGAGTACTGCGCGGCGGCGTTCTGGACCACGATCATGGACAGCGACAGCACGACACTCAGCGAGGTCAGGACGATGCCCAGCACCGTGGAGAGCATGGTCCGGGCTTCGACCACAGAGGCATCCCACGCCACGCCCCGCAAAACGGGCGAGAGCCCCGAAGGAGGCCGCACCAGCACCACGCCCATGAGGCCGCCCAGCAGCGCGCCCACGATGGGCATCCACCAGAGTGACTGGCGCAACCACCAGCGGCTCCGGTGGAAGTCGTGGGCCGCCACGAGCCTCGGGGCAGGCAGCCTTTCGAGCCCGTGTCCGAACGTCCGTGCGCCCACCATGTGCCGCGCCTCCGCCCCGGGGCCTCGCGTCGCACGCCCTGGATGAAGGTGGAAGCACGGACAGGCCCCTGCAATGCACGGGGGCCCTGCGGCCCGGCGCGGCCTCGGACGTCCGTTCGCGGTGCTCGCATTCGACCGAGGGGTTCTCGTGGCGGCATGGGATGATTCCATCTGGAATCAACGGCAAACGACCACTGGCCAACTCGGACCCCGCCCCAAGTACGACGGCGCTTAATTCACAGACACCGGGGCGTATTCCTATCTGCGTCTGAAATTCAGGACCCTGCAGACGCGGAACGAAGTGGAGGAGGCCATGAGAGTCGTGGAGCTGCGTCGTCATGCCTTGTGGGTCGTGCGTGCGTTCCAGGATGGCGCACGTGCGAGGTCCGTTGTTGTGACGGCGACGTGGCCAGTTCCTACCAGGTATGCGGCAACGGCCGCGACGGGGCCCAGGGCAGGTGCTCGAACCACGGCGGCGTCAGGCGCATTCGCTGGTCGCCGTAGGGCCATCAGACGCACCCGCCAGGACACGCACGTCCGGGCGGGTTCCTGTTTGTCCTGGAGCATGCCTCGCGCCAGCCTGAGCGGCTCTCGCCTCCGCCTCACAAGAGGCATTGGAAGCGCGCTCTGCTAGGGTTCACGGCGCCAGCGCCGGAGGCACGAATTTCATCGGAGACGAGCGACACGCATGACTTCACTGGCATCCCTCTATCGTGATGTGCCGCTCACCGGGATCTTCCTCTTCGGGTTCTGCCCTTCCGGCTTCGCGGTGGGATACCTCATCCTGCTGACGTGGCTGCGCGACCGAAAGCTGCGCGAGCTGCGCTTCGCGTGGGGACTCGTGGGACTCATCATCCTCGTCAACCCCTGGATGCAGGCAGCAGTGCTGGAGCCCATCAACTCGGCGCGGGTGGATGCACTGGTGGAGCGGGCACGGCAAGCGGCGCTGGAAGGGCGCACGCAGGCCGAAGTCGAGCGAGTCCTTGGACTCCCCTCCAGCATCAGTGTGCCCTCGTCGGGCCCCACCGTTACATGGGAGTACGAGCCCTTGCCATTCTACCTTCTGGGGGGACGTCTCCAGGTATTCTTCAACCGCGATGCCCATCCCCGCGTCGTGGGCTGGGAGCGCGATTGGTAGCACCAGAGCAGAACCCGAGGAATTCCATGACCACGGCGATCACCGGCAGCACGAGTCCATCCAAGACGCTCCCCGCCAGTCTGTGGCTCGTTCAGGCACTCCTGGGAGTCCTCTTCGCCGGCACCGGCCTCTGGAAGCTCCTGACGCCAGTCGCAGCGCTCGCCGCGATGATTCCGTGGACAGGTCAGGTTCCGGTGGCGTTCCTGTACACAACGGCGCTGTTCGACCTGCTCGGCGGGATTGGCGTCGTCCTGCCCTCGCTCACTCGAATCAAGCCGGGCCTGACAGTCCTCGCCGCGCTGGGCTGCGCGGCGCTCCAGGTCTCCGCCATCCTCTTCCACCTCTCACGCGGAGAGGCCGCGAATACGCCCTTCAACTTCCTGCTCGTCGGCCTCTCGCTCTTCGTCGCCTGGGGGCGACGCTCCCGAGCCCCCATCCAGCCTCGGAGTTGACGGACCTTGAAGTGGCGCGGCCTTGCGCCGCAGGGCGCTCTGGGACACGCTGTACTCCCCATACAGATGCCATCGGGTTGAAATACCCGCCATTGATGACTGAAAACGACGAGGCGCCCCAGGTCGCTGTCAGCGGCCAGAGCGAGCCCCCTTCGAAGCGTGACACGGAGCAGGACGAACACCCGAGGCTTCCTCGCGAGGTACATGTCGGCGTGAGCCTCCTCTCATTGCACAGCCGAAAGAACCCACTCAGCGAGCTGTGGCGCGCGATGCGCCAGTCCCCGGTGGGCATCCTCGTTCACGGACCCGCGGGTATCGGAAAGACCACGCTGGTCCGCGCCTTCCTGCACGGGCTGTCGACGAAGGAGAAGCTCCGCGAGAAGGCGTTCTGGTTCGACTTCAGCGACATCCGCAGCGCCGAGCATGTCATCAACCCGTTCGTGGTGGAGTTCCAGGACCACGACGCACTGTCGCAACCGATGGGCGCCAAGGTCATCGTGTCGCGGCAGTTGAAGCGCAAGCCACACGTCGTGGTCTGGGACCAATTCGAGTCCACGCGAGGGTTGCTTCCCGCCGAAGACCGCGCGTGGCTCAAGCGGTTCCTGGAGCAACTGCGGGGCGGCAAGACCCGGGTGCTCATCATCAGCCACGATGAAGAGAAGTGGCTCGACGAGTCGCTCGTCACCCGAATCCGCCTGGATGGCCTGCCGGAAGAGGAGCGATGGCGCTTTCGCGCCACCCTTCTTCGCACCCCCGCGGGGACACCGGACCGGAGGACCCCGGACGAGGTCGCGCTGATGGAGGCCATGGAAGGCCACCCGTTGATGATGCGGATGGCCCTTCCCCACCTGGAAGACCCGGAAGCAGCAGTCCTCTTGAAGACCCTGCGTGAGGCGAGCGCCGGGCCGGGACTCGATGGGGGCGCATCCTTCGCGAAGATGGTGGCCACGCTGCGACTCTTCACCGCGAGGCTGCCCGAGGAGCTGCGCTCACTGCTCGTGCCGCTCGGCTTGCATGAGCGCTTCGCGGAGTCCGCGGACATCGTCAGGATGGGAGCGTCGGTTCCCGGGGCCCCCGACTCCGAACAGGTCGAGCGGCTCTTCGGGCTCCTCGCCATCGCGGGGCTGGTGTCTCCACACAAGCCGGGCGTCCATGCGCTCCAGCCCGTCCTCACCCGGTACTTGAGAACCCACGTCCGTGAGAACCGGGAGGACTGGGAGCGGGCGTTCGTCGAACGGATGGGTCAGGTCGCAAGCCAGGTCAAACCCTGGTCGCTCGACGAGCAACGCGACCCCTTCTTCTTCCACGGCGCCAACTTCCACCACGCCTTGGAGCTCGCCAAGGCACATGGGTTGGCGGCGCTGCGCTCGACGCTGACCCAGGCACTCACCCGCCACGCCCTGAACCTGGGCGACCTCACCGAGGCCGAGCGGCTGTCCAAGGACCTGCTGGAATGGGCCTCCGAACGCGATGAGGCGGCGATGGCGGTCGCCCTCCATCTGCTCGGGAGGCTCGCCCACGCGCGCAGTCGGCTCGATGCGGCCAAGACGTTGTTCCTCCAGGCGCTCGTCCTCGAAGAGAAGCAGGGCAACGAACTCAGCGTCGGCAACACCTGTCACCAGCTCGGAAAGCTTGCCCGGGTGCGCCAGAACTTCGAGGCGTCCGAGCAATGGTTCCGCAAGTCAGTCGCCCTCCTGGAAAGGCAGGGCGACGCGTACGGCACCGCGAGGACCTGCCATCAGCTCGGGAGGCTCGCGGAGAAGCGGAGTGACTTCGAGGCGGCCGAGACGTGGTTTCGCAAGGAGTTCGCAGTCGAGGGAAAGCCAGGCGGCGAAGCAAGTACCGTGGCGACCTACCACCAGTTCGGAGATGCCGCCCTGGAGCAACGAGACCTCGACGCAGCCAAGGCCTGGTATCTCAAGGCGCTGGCGCTCGAAGAGAAGCAAGGCCACGCGAACGACAACGGCCGCCTCTACCACCTGCTCGCGGATATCTCGAAGGAGAAGGAGGACTTCAAGGAGGCCGAGACCTGGCTCCTCAAGGCGCTCGCCATCGAGGAGCAGAACCCCGACACGGACGGCCTGGACCAGACCTGCTTCTGGCTCGGCGGCGTCGCCGAGAAGCTGTGCGACTTCGTGGCGGCCGAGGCGTGGTACCTCAAGTCGCTCACCATCAGAGTGGCTCGGGGAGACAAGCGCGGAGAGGGCAGTCTTTATGGCTCCCTCTCCAGGCTCGCGGAGAAGCGGCGAGACTTCGAGGCGGCCGAGACGTGGCACCGCAAGGAGCGCTCTTGCAACGGAGCGCAAGGCACGGCCGACTTCTACCATTCGCTCGGGAGCACCGCCGAGGAACGTCGGGACTACGAGGCGGCGGAGGCCTGGTACCTCAAGGCCCTCGCCGACGCGCAAGCGCGGGGCGACGAGTCCCTCGCCGAGAGCACCTACTACCTGCTCGGGGACCTGGCCCGGAAGCGCAAGGACTTCGAAGCGGCCGAGGCGTGGTACCTCAAACAGCTCGGCATCCTCGAGAAGACAAGCGAGCTGCACAGCACCGTCTACGCCTACTACCAGATTGGGAAGGTGGCACGGTCGAGGAAAGACCTCGACGCGGCCGAGATCTGGTTCCGCAAGGCACTGGCCCTCGAGGAGAAACAGGGCAACGCCTACGACGACGCCACCTACAAACTGCTCGCGGAGGTCGCCGAAGCACAGAAGGACTTCGAGGAGGCGGAGACGTGGTACCTCAAGGCGCTCGCCCTCGTGGAAGCGGAGGGCGACGAGGCCAGCACCGCCGCGTACTGCCACCAGCTCGGGAGGGTGGTCTGGGCGCAGAGAGACCTCGAGGTCGCCGAGGCGTGGTTCCTCAAGTCGCTCGCCCTGGATGAGCTGCGGGGCGAGGAGCGCACCCTCGCGGGCACCGCCTATCAACTGGGGAGGCTCGCCCACGAACAGCGGAACTTCGAAGCGGCCGAGGCGTGGTACCGCAAGTCGGTGGCCATCGAGGAGAGACTGGGCAACGAGCACGACGCGGCCATCAGCTATACCCAGCTCGGCATCGTCGCGAGCAAGCGGAGGAACTTCGAGGCCGCCCAGACGTGCTACCGCAAGGCACTCGCCCTCTACCAACGCCTGGGCGATGAGCGCGGCATGGCCGGCCTGTATTCGCGGCTCGCCACCCTGGCCCGTGCGCGGCGGAACTTCGCGGCGGCCGAGGCGTGGTACCTCCCGTTGCTCGCCATCCGGGAGAAGCAAGGCGACGAGGACGCGGTGCTCCACACCTGCGAGCAGCTCGCGACGGTGACGGAGGAACGGGAGGACTTCGCGGCGACCGAGACGTGGCTCCTCAAGGTGCTCGCCCTCGAAGAGAAACAGGAGTACGTGCACGACGCGGCCAACACCTGTTCCGACCTGGGAAGGGTCGCCCTCAACCGGGAGGACTTCGAGGCGGCTCAATCCTGGTACCTGAAGGCGCTCGCGAGCCAGGAGAAGCAGGGTGACGAGAACGCGGTGGCTCGAACATGCACCAAGCTCGGGAGAGTTGCTCGGGAGCGGCAGGACTTCGAGGAGACCGAGGCGTGGTACCGCAAGGCGCTCGCCATCGACGAGAAGCGGGGCCACCAGCGGGACGTGGCGAGCGGCTACTTCCGGCTCGGGGCGAATGCCCGGAGGCGGAAGGACTTCGCGGCGGCCCAGACGTGGTTCCTCCAGGCGCTCGTCCTCGACGAGAAGCTGGGAAGCGAGGACCACGCGGCCATGGTCTGCCACCGGCTCGGGGGGCTCGCCCGGGAGCAGCGGGAGTTCGAGGCGGCACGGACGTGGTACCTCAAGGCGCTCGCCCTCCGGGAGAAGCTTGGCAAACGGCGCGTCTCCACTGAAACCCGCCTCCAGTTGGGCATCCTGGAGCTGGAGTGCGGGCAGAGGGAGGAGTCGGCCTCATGGCTCGTCCAGGCCGCCACGGGCTTCATGCGCGACCGGGAGCCCGAGCTGTTGGGGGATGCGACCGCGGACTTCGCGCGGCTGCTGACCGAAACACCCGAGGCGCTCCGCGCACGACTTCGCGAGATGTGGACCCGCGCCAGGCTTCCGCCCCTTCGCGACACCTGAGCTGGCATCGACGGGGTCACCGCCCGCCTCCATCGCGAGTGGCGACCCCGTCGACTCCCGACCTCGCGAAACCCCTCAGGCCTTCGCGGGCTTCTTCTCCTTCTCCGCGCCCTCGTCACGGCCATGCACCGCCGCGGGAGGACTGGTGGCCTCCACCGCGGAGAACGTCTCGAGAATCTTGTACGTGTGGCTGGAGCCTCGCGGCACGAGCCACGAGTCACCGGGGTTGAGCAGGATGACCTGCCCCTCCAGGTGCAGCTCCGCGCGGCCCTTCAGCACGAAGCCCACCGTCTCATAGTCGCGAGGGGACGCGGGCCGGGGCTCCCCGGGTGGCTCGTCCTCCCACAGCCGCATGGACACTCGTACGCCGGAGGCCAGGTACTTCTGCCCCATGTCTCCCCGGGGCGAGTGCCGGCTCTCCACCTTCTTCACGCTGGTATCCCCCATGCCTTGGTCTCCTTCGCCCTCGGGCGTCAGGCGGCGGGTGCGCCGCGCTCAGCCATGAAGGTAAGGAAGGGGGCGAGTCTCGACGTGGCCCGCACGGGCGCTCGCCTGCTCGACGGGCCTGTTCGCACCAAAGACGAAGGCCCAGCCTTCCCTGTGGGAAGACCGGGCCTCGGGCTCACTCAAGGGTGGCCAGGAATGACGCTAGCCGTTGTAAGCGCGAACGTTCTGGGCCTGCAGCCCCTTGGGGCCACGGGTCACCTCGAACTCCACCCGCTGACCCTCCTGGAGGGTGCGGAAGCCATCCATATTGATGGCCGTGTGGTGGCAGAACACGTCTTCGCCGCCCTCTTGAGCGATGAAGCCGAAACCCTTGGCGTCGTTGAACCACTTCACAGTACCGATTGCCATGTGACCTTCTTCTTTCTGCTAGACGGCGACCCGGGACCAGCCGGACCACCAGTGCGGGGCGGACATCGCTCCGACACTGCCGCGACAATCTACCTCCCGATTTCCTTTGTCCACCCGACCTCCGCCCAGCGGGCAGGCGGCCGTCGACCAGAGGACAATCCGAGAGGCTGAAAATCGCTCGGGAGATGAACAGGCCACATTCGCCTCTTCATCCCGAACGCGCCGAACCCGCACCGGGTCCTTCACGTTTCTTCATGCGGCTCCGGCGCGCCCTTCACACCCGTTCTCTACCTTCCTGCCCATCAAACCCGGTGCGCGCCCTACTTCGGGCCCGCACTCTTGAAGGAGCAGGACCCATGTTCGGATTCTTGTTGGGTACCGCGTGCCTCGCCGGCCTCGTCTACACGGTGAAGGGCGGACGTCGCTGGCATCACCACGCTCACAGGCGCGGCAGCCGGTTTGGCTGGCGGATGAGGCTGCGCTGGCTGTTCGAGCGGCTGGAGACGTCCCCCGGTCAGGAGAAGGTCATCATCCAGGCCACCGAGGAGGTGACGGAGGCCTTCGACAAGCTGCGCGATGAGGTGGGCCCCAGCCGCTCGGCCCTGGGCAACGCGCTGCGCGGAGAGCACTTCGATGGCGCCGCGCTGCGCGAGCTGTTCACGCGGCACGACGTGGCGCTGGAGAACGCCCGTCGCTCACTCCAGGGCGCGCTCTCGCAGGTGCATGAAGCGCTGGATGCGCGCCAGCGGCGCGAACTGGCGGACATGCTCGAGCACGGCTGGGGCCATGGCTGGCGCGGCGGCCCGGGCTGGCACGGGCGTCACTGCGGCGGGCGTGGCGGATGGCGCGGTGACGACCAGCGGATGGTGTGAGCCGCTCCCCTTCCCCGAACAAACGTCAGAGGAACTCCGCCATGCGCCGTCGCCTGCTCATCGTCCTGCTCGCCCTGGGAACCCTCGGAGGCTATGCCTCCGGCTTCGCCAGCATCGCCCGCCACCGCCGCCACTGCCATGCTGGCGGGTGGGCGGAGCGCTGGGATTCTCGAGGGCCCTGGGGCAACTCGCCCACGTTCCACTCGGCCGCCCCCGCGCAGCCCGAGTCGCCGTCTTCCTCAACGGCCCAGGCCCCCGCGCCGGGGCCGCGCTAGACTCCACTCCGTCCATGTCCACACGTGTCCTGCTCATCGACGATGATTCCCGCCTCTACGAGCTGCTCGCGCAGTACCTGGGGCAAAACGGCGTCAACGTCACCCATGCCGCCGACGGTGGCCGAGGGCTCGCGGCGCTGGAGGCCAGCGCCTACGACGCGGTGCTGCTCGACGTGATGATGCCGGGCATGGACGGCCTGGAGGTGTGCAAGCGCATCCGCGCCAAGAGCCGCATTCCCGTCGTCATGCTCACCGCGAAGGGCGATGAGACGGACCGCGTGGTGGGGCTGGAGCTGGGCGCGGACGACTACCTCCCCAAGCCCTTCAGTCCGCGTGAGCTGCTGGCCCGCCTGCGCGCGGTGCTGCGCCGCTCGCAGCCCTCGTCGGTGGCGGACCGACTGGAGGCGGGAGGGTTGTCCATCGACGTCGCCGGGCGCGAGGTGCGCGCGGAAGGAAAGCTGGTGGACCTCACGGGGCTGGAGTTCGACCTGCTGGTGGCGCTGGTGCGCCGGGCCGGGCGGGTCATCCCCCGCGACGCGCTGCTGGGTGAAGCGGGCCGCAGCGACACGGTGGTGGGCGAGCGCACGGTGGACGTGCACATCTCGCATCTGCGCCAGAAGCTGGGCGACGTGGGCTCCCGGCTCATCAAGACGGTGCGCGGCGTGGGCTACGTCTTCGCCAAAGAGGGACTCTGATGGGCCGCCGCGACGGCAAGCGAGGCCGAGGGCCCTGGAATCAGAAGGACCCGTGCGAACCCTCCTGGGGTCCGGAGTCGGACGACCCCGACGCCATCGCGCGGTGGCTGCAGGGGGAACGCGAAGGCGCGTGCCCGCCCCAGGGAGAGTGGACCCAGGCCGACAAGGACGATGGCAAGGAGGCGAAGGACCGCCGCCGAGGTCCGTTCTCCAACCCCCTGGAAGCGTGGGAGGCACATCACCGCCGCGCGCATCTCCACTGGAAGCGCCAGCAGCGCGCGCACTGGCGGCACCACTACTGGGGCATGAGCCGGCTCGGGCACTTCGTGCGCTCACGCCTGCATCGGCGGCTGTTCCTGTGGTACGGCCTGAGCATCTTCATGACCGGCGTCGTGGTGGCCACGGTGTTCAGCCTGGTGGGTGGCAACACGTGGAAGCAGGAGATGATGCGGCTGAAGGACTTCGCGAGCCACCGCTTCGAGGAGGTGTGGAGCGAGCCCGCGCGGCGAGACGCCCTGGCACAGTCCTTCGCGAAGGACCTGGACATCGAAGTGGAGGTGACGGACGCGAGCGGCAAGCTGCTCGTGCTGGCGGGTGGGTTGTGCAAACACGCCGAGTTCACCCTCCCCGTCGTGCGCGCGGGCACGACCCTGGGACAGGTGCGCGTCTGCAACGGGCTGGCGCGCGGCAAGACTCCGTTGAAGGTGATGCTGCCGTTGCTCGCGGCGTGTCTCATGCTGTGGATGGCGTCCGGGAAGATGGCGCGCAGGCTCGCCAAGCCCGTGGATGCGCTGGTGCAGGCCACCGAGGCGCTGGGCGCGGGACGGCTCAACGCGCGCGCGGAGGTCCTCCCGCATGCGACGGGGGAGTTCACCGTGCTGGCCGTCGCCTTCAACCACATGGCGGGGCGCATCGAGAAACAGGTGGCGGACCAGCGGGAGCTGCTCGCGGCGGTGTCCCATGAGCTGCGCACGCCCCTGGCGCGGCTGCGCGTGCTGACGGAGCTGCTGCGCGACGGCGGTGGCAATCCCAAGACGCTGGACCAGGTGGACCGCGAGGTGGTGGAGCTGGACGCGTTGGTGGGCGAGCTGCTCGCAAGCTCACGGCTGGACTTCGGTCAGCTCACGCCTCGCGTTCTGGATGGGCGCACGCTCGCGACCCAGGCGATGGAGCGCGCGGGGCTCGCGCTGGAGATGCTCGACGTGGATGCGCCGGAGACGGGGCTGGTGGGAGACGCGACGCTGTTGGGGCGCGCGTTGGCCAACCTGCTCGACAACGCCCGGCGGCATGGGGGTGGCGTGGAGAAGCTGCGGGTACAGGAGCAGGGAGAGCACCTCGCGTTCTGCGTCGAGGACCGGGGTCCAGGACTCCAGCCGGGCGAGGAGACTCGCATCTTCCAGCCCTTCTACCGGAAGGACCGGGGTGGCGAAGCGCGCGAGGCGGGCTCGCTGGGCCTGGGGCTCGCGCTGGTGCAGCGGATTGCCCGGGCACACGGCGGAGAGACGTTCGCGGAGAATCGCGACGGCGGCGGCGCGCGCGTGGGCTTCACGGTGAAGAAGGCGGGGCCACCGGACGCCATCGAGCGGCCGGCGGCGTAGGCAGACCCGGGGGGAGTGGATCCCCGCTCAAAGGCACGGGGCTCTTTCTTCGCGGCTTCCCCGGCGGCACGCGACACGGGCCTGGATTCAGTCCCGCATCGCGGAGACAGGCGCGGGTCTACTTCTTCGCGGAGGCATCCCCGGCGGCACGCGACACGGGCCCGGATTCAGGCGCGCATCGCGAAGACAGGCGCGGGTCTACTTCTTCGCGGCTTCCTCGGCGGCACGCGACACGGGCCTGGATTCAGGCCCGCATCGCGGAGACAGGCGCGGGTCTACTTCTTCGCGGACGTGTCCTCGGAGGAGAACGCGAAGGAGACCTCGGCCGGAGCACCGTCCTTCACCGTGACTTCGGTCGTCTTCGTCCCGAGCGTCTCGTGCCACGCCTCCACGGTGTACGTGCCCGCGGGCAGCCCCTGAAGCGCGAAGGCGCCATCCGCGCCCGTCGTGGCGAAGTACGGGTTCGGGTTGCTCACCACGAACGCGGTCATCCACGGGTGCACGTCGCACTTGAGCTTCAACACGTCATCCGCCGGCGGCACGGGCTTCTGGACCGGCGCGCCCGAGGGCGGCTGCGCGACGTTGAAGGCCGCCTTCGTCCCCACCACGCCGCGCACGTTGTGCAGCGTGCCGTCGCTGTTCTTGAAGACGACCGATTGCCCCGCCACCGCGCCCTGGACGCGAGGCACATAGGTGCACTTCGTCTGGTCCACCACCACCGGAGCACTCGGCGCGGCCGGCGCCCCGGCCACGGTCCCCTTCACGCGCACCAGCACGTTCTGGAGCTTGCCGTCCTTCACCAGCACCGCCTCGTCCTTCGAGCCGCGCCCCTCGCAAGCCGGGTCGGTGTTCGGCGGCAGGTCGGCCGCGGCGGGAGGCGTGCCGGTGAACGTCACAGTCCCCTTCACCGCACCGTTGCCCGCGGGCACGGCGACCTTCCCCTGTTCGTTCCCCGGGTCCTTGTCCGCCTGAATCGGCGTCGCCGCGTGCTCGGCGCCAGGCTCCGTAGCGCGGGCCGCCGAGGGGGGCGGTGCCTGGGTGGTAGGTGGCGGAGTGGCGGGAGCCTCCTCCTTCTTGCAAGCGGGCAGGGCCAGCAGCCCCGCGGCTCCCAGCATCGACAGGCCGAGCGTGCGCAGCGTCATCGTGCAATCTCCTCGGTGAACCAGTTCATCGTCCGCGTCCCCTCGTAGTCAAAGGACGCCGACCTGTCCAACGGCGCGTCCGCGCTATTCGCGACGGCTGACGCTCACCGCGGCCAGTCCGACGAACACCGTCGCGAACGCGAGCAGCACCGGCACCTCCAGCCCCGTCCCCGACATGGGCGAGCCCACCACCACCGACGCCTCCGCGCCGTAGAGCGCCCGACGCACGCCCTCCACGGAGAAGCGCATGGGGTTGAGCACCATCACCCACGACAGCCACGTCCCCGCGCCCTTGAGCGGGAACATCGCCCCGGACAGCACCCACATGGGCAGCAGCACGATGCTCATCACCGCGTGGTAGCCCGCGCTGGAGCGCACCCACCACGCCAGCGACATGCCCATGCCCGTCAGCGCCAGCGCCGACAGCACCATCACCGAGAACAAGAGCGGCAGGTTGACGGTGGCCGCGCTCACGCCCGCCAGCGGCGCCAGCAGCAGGAACAGCGACGCCTGCATCAGCGCGATGGCCGACGAGCCCAGCGCCTTGCCCAGCACCACCGCCAGCCGCGAGCCCGGCCCGGCGAGCACCGCCTGGAGGAAGCCCTCCCGCCGGTCCTCGATGACGGTAATCGTCGCGAAGATGGCGCTGAACAGCAGCACCATGGTGACGACGCCCGGGAAGAAGAACTGCTGGTAGCCCAGCCCCTGCGCGCCCTCGACGCGGAACGAGCCGGCGAAGCCCGAGCCGATGACGAACCAGAACAGGATGGGCTGCGCCAACGCGCCCACGACGCGGCTGGGCTGACGGAAGAAGCGCACCACGTCGCGCGCCATCAGCACGCGCACCGTCGCCCACTGCAATGCAAGCGTCCCAGGAAGGGATGGCGCCGGAGCGACGGCTGTCACGGGGGGTTGCGCGGTGGAGATCTCGGCGGTCATCGGCGTTTCCTCGGCGCGGGCTCCGCGGCCGGCACATCGGCGCCCAGCGCGCGCCCGGTGAGCTGGAGGAACACGTCCGCCAGCGTGGGCCGGCGCAACGAGACGGACGACAACCTGCCTGCCGGAAAGGCCTCCACCAGCCGAGGCACCAGCGCATGCCCCTGCCGGGCCTCCACCTGCACCTTCCCCTCCACCACCTTCGCGTCCACACCCAGCTTCTCGCGCACCTCGCGCGCCAGCGACTCGGGCTCGGCCGCCTCCACGGTGAGGATGTCCCCGCCCATGCGCGAGGCCAGCGCGGCCGGCGTGTCGCACGCCACCAGCCTGCCCGCGTCGAGCACCGCAAGGCGGTCACACACCTCCGCCTCGTCGGCCCGGTGCGTGGTCAGCAGCACGGTGATGCCCTCCGCGTCGCGCAGCCGCTTCAGGTGCGCCCAGAAGGTGCGGAAGGCCGCCTCGTCCAGGCCCTGCGTGGGCTCGTCCATCAGCACCACGCGCGGCTGGTGCACCAGCGCTCGCGCCAGCTCCAGCCTGCGGCGCATGCCACCAGACCACGTGCCCACGCGCTCATCACCCCGGTCCGCGAGGCCGATGAGCGTGAGCATCGACTCCACCCGCTCGCGCGCCCGCTCCCCGGCCAGCCCGTACAGCCGGGCCCCGAGCATCAGGTTCTCCCGCGCGGTCAGCAGGTCATCCAGGCTGCCGCGCTGAAAGATGATGCCCATCTGCCGGCGCAGGGCCGGGTCGCTGAGCGACAGCTCCCGCCCCGCGAAGCGCACCTGACCCGAGTCCGGGGCCAAAAGGCCCGCCAGAATCTGGAAGGTGGTGGACTTGCCCGCGCCATTGGGGCCCAGGAGGCCCAGGATTTCGCCGGGCCGCACGGACAGCGTCAAACCGTCCACGGCGACGCGGCCCTTGAAACGTCGGGTCAGCCCCTCGAGGTGGAGCAGCGGAACCGGAGGGGTGGAGACCGAGGTATCAGGCATGGGGCGGTGTGTCCCGCCGGCACCCGCGCGCTAGCCGCGCGGAACGCGGTCCAGGCTCAGCGCCGCGAACAGTCCGGTAAGGTAGATCAACGAGAAGAAGAACGCCTGCCGCGCCCAGGGCTTCCCGAGTCGGCGGAAGAACCCCCACGCTCCCAGGCCCAGGAAGCTCAGGCCCAGCGCCACCGCCGCCGCCAGGTACCAGGAGCCGGCGATGTGCAGTTGGAAGGGCAACAGCGTCATCGGCACCAGCGCCACCAGGTAGAGGACAATCTGGGCGCGGCTGGACTCGTCCCCGCGCTCCAGGGGCACCGACTTGAGACCCGCCGCCGCGTACTCCTCCTTGCGGAACAGGGCGATGGCGATGAAGTGCGGCATCTGCCACAGGAAGAGGATGGCGAAGAGCGAGAAGCCGCCCGCGTCCAGCCGGTCCGTCACCGCCGTCCAGCCCATGAGCGGAGGCAGCGCGCCCGGCACCGCGCCCACCAGCATGGCCGCCGAGGTGCGCGCCTTGAGCGGCGTGTACGCCAGCACGTAGCTGAGCAGCGCCAGCAGGCCCAGGGCCGCCGTCAGCACGTTGGCCCCCAGCGCGAGCGCAGGCAGGGACACCGCCGCCAGGGAGATGCCGAACCACAGCGCCACCGCCGGCTCCATCCGCCCGGAGGGCAGTGGCCGGTTCTGCGTGCGGGCCATGAACCGGTCGCTGTGACGCTCCCAGTAGCAGTTGAGCGCGTTGGCCGCGCCCACCGTGCCGGCCGTGGCCAGCAACGTCACCAGGGCATTTCCCGTGGCCAGCGGTCCAGGCGCCAGCCACATGCCACCCGCGGTGGTGATGAGGACGAGGCTCGACAGCCTCGGCTTCATCAGGGAGATCAGGTCGGACGCGGTCGTCGACATGGACTCTGCACGCGCGCTCAAGCGGACTCCAGGGGAGGGCGTGACAGGGGCACTGCCGACGCGTTGACGGCCCTCCCATACAAGCACCACCCGGGGGTGGGCAAGGACACGTCACCGCGACAGGGCGCCCGCGAACGGCCGCCCGCCCGGCACCCTTGGGGGGCCCGGGTCCGCGTCTTCGTGTCCTGACAATCGTGGGAAGGCAAACACCTGGGGCATAGCCTCGGGCCCGGGCCACATCAACCCAGGCCCGCGGGCACGATGCGCGCCGTGCTGCCCGCGCGCATCAGCCCCGCTTGTCCGACCCCGGCGACGGAGTCGGACCCCGCTCACCCTCCGGAGAGGGAGCGAGCGGCGTTGGCGTGCTCACCGCTCGGCTCGCGCTTGAGGTACTCCTGCGCCAGCATCTTCGCCTTCGGGGTCTGCTTGGCGTCCTTCGAGAGCAGCGTGGCGTAGTAGTAGTACGCCGGGGTGAAGCCCTCGTCGGCGTTGAGCGCGCGCTGGTACGTCTCGTCCGCCTTCGCCGCGTCGCCCTTGCCCTGGAAGACGCGCGCCAGCTCGGTGAGCGCCACGGCCGACCGCTCGGGCTGACCGACGAACTCCTGGCTCGCCTTCTCCAACTGCTCCTGGGCCTTGGGCCAGTCGGAGCGCTCCCGGTAGATGGTGCCCATGGCCAGGCGGGCCTCGGGGTTCTTCGCCTTCGGGTCCTTCACGGCGCGCTGGTACTGCGTCAGGGCGTCATCCAGCTTGCCCTGGCGGCGCAGGGCGTTGCCCAGCATGACCACCAGCTTGGGGCTGTCGCCCATCGTCTTGAGGGCGGTCTGGAGCGCCTCGGCGGCTTCCTTCTCGCCACCCTGCTTGCCCATGAGGGCCTTGGCCAGCTCGACGTGGAACTGGGCGCGCGAGGAGTCCACGCGGATGGCCTTGCGAATCTCCTCGGCGGCCTGCTCGAAGTTGCCTTCCGTCAGGAGCCGGCGGCCCTTGATGAGGTGCAGCTCCGGGTTCTGCTTGTCGAGCGAGAAGCCCGTCTCCTCGCTCTTGAGCATCTCCGCGCGCGCCTTGTCCTTCTCCAGCGGCACCGCGGTGGCCTCCACCAGCTTCTGCTGCACGTCCGGCTTCAGCTCCGGCAGTTCGGCGGACACGCGGCTGACCAGCAGCGAGCGCGCCAGATGCGCGGCGGCCAGCTGACGGGGCGACGGCGGCGGCTCCGCCTCCAGCAGCTTCTTGAGCATCGTCTGGACCAGGCCGAAGTTGGGCTCATCCTGCTCCAGCATCAGCAGGGAGCGGCCCAGGAGCGACTCGGGGTGGTCCTTCGCGTAGCGCAGCGCGAGGTCGTAGTTCTTCCAGGCGGTGTTGTCCTGGCCCAGCCGGCGGTAGACGGCGCCCAGGCCGGAGTAGACGCGCGGGTCGTCCGGAGCGAGCGTCTGCGCGCGCTCCAGGGTGTCCCGCGCGCGGTCCAGGTCGCCCGCGTTCATCTGGATGAGGCCCAGCGTCAGGTACAGGAGCGAGCTGGAGCGTCCCTGTGAGTCCAGGGCCCGCACCTTCTCCTCCAGCTTGCCCAGCGCGTCCTTGCCCTTGCCGCCGTACGTCTGGACGAGCGCCTCGGCCGCGATGAGGTGCGAGCTGACGTCGCCCGCCTTCATGCCCGCGGCCAGATGCTCCTCGGCGCGACGGCGTGCATCGTCACCACCGCCGTGCTCACCCCAGCGGATGGCGTAGGCGTACGCCAGGTAACCATGGGCCAGACCGGAGTCGGAGTTCACCTCCAGCGCCTTGTCGGCCTCCTCGCACGCCTTCTTGTAGCTGTCGAAGGAGTCGCGCTTGAGGAGCTCCGCGGAGCCTTCCAGGTGCTTCTTCAGCTCGCGGGAGATCTTCCGGGTGTGCGCCGTGTACCAGCCGTAGCCACCGGCGAACACCGGGATGGCCACCAGCAGCGCCAGCGTCACCAGCTTGCCGCGTCCACTGGAGGCACGCCCACCGCCGCGATGCCGGGGCGAGTCGTCATCCTCGTCGTCCACCTCTTCCACCACCACCTGCTGCGGGCGGCGTTGGGGGGTGGCGCGCTGGGGCGCCTCGTTGCGCACCGGGGCGGAAGGGCCCGCAGGAGGGCGCGGAGTCGACGGGGGCCTCGGCGTGGGCGCGACGGAAGCCTGCGCCTCCGCGCCCGCCGTGGCGGCGACGTTGGAGAGGGCCGACGCGGACTGCTGGGTGGCGGACGGAGTCAGCACCGGCGGCGCGACGACCGGCGCGGGCGCGGCGGGGCGCGGCGGCTCGATTTTGTGCTGCTGCAGCAGCGTGACGGTGTCCGGGTCTCCCGGATCCACGCTGTAGGCCTTGAGGAGGTTCGCCTTGCCGGGCTCGGCTTCACCCGTCTTGAGCTGGATGGCGCCAGCCAGCCGCAGCGCGGCCTTGTCCTCGGGTTGGACCTGGAGCGCGCCGAGCGCTTCTTCCAGGGCCTTCTTGTCCTTGCCCTGGTCGGCATAGACACGGGCCAGGAGGACGCGCGGGTCCGCGGCGTTGGGATGCGCCTTCACGCCCTTCTTGCAGACGACCATCGCCTCCATGAAGCGACCCATGCTCAGGTACGCTTCGGCCAAGGGCTTATAGGCGGCGGACGAAGGGTCTGAAGCGAACGCGTGTTCGAGCTTCGCGAGCTCGGCCGGGCTCAACGTCTTTGAAGGGGAGGTAGACATTACCGGGGGGAGGGACACCGGGCG
>NZ_JABUMQ010000110.1:0-30188 GCF_013336645.1 Myxococcus sp. CA039A
CCCCACTCCCGCCGCGGCGAACCCCTCCCTTGAAGAGCCCCTGCTCAAGCCCCTGTCGGACCGCGAGCGCGAAATCCTCCAGCTCATCGCCAAGGGCGTCTCCAACAGCGAAGCCGCCCGCCTCCTCAGCCTCAGCAAGGCCACCATCCGCACCCACCTGGAGCACATCTACCGGAAGCTCGAGGTGACCAACCGCGTCGAGGCCGTCACCGAGGGCATCCGCAAGGGCCTCATTTCGGTGTGACGCGACATTTTCAAGCAGGGCCTAAAAACAGACATTCCCCGCTTTATCCCACTTAAGCCGCAACTCACGGACATGGGCGCCGATAACCCTCTTGTACGAAGCCTTCCGCCTTCGGCGAGAGAAAGAGGCCCTCCATGCTCCAGGTCGGTACGCGCGGATCGGATGTTACGCGGCTGCAGAAGACCCTGGCCAAGGCCGGTTACAACCCCGGCACGGCGGACGGAATCTACGGCGCGAAGACGAAGGCGGCGGTGACGGCCTACCAGAAGCAGCACGGGCTGAAGGCGGACGGCGTCGTGGGCAACAACACGGGCCGCTCCATCTTCAATTCGCGCAACCAGGACATGTGGGACGGCAAGCCGGATGGCACCAAGGGCCCCGGCGGCGTCCCGGGCAATTTCCCGGTGAACGGCACCAACCGCCAGAAGCTCGACTTCGCGTCGAACCTGGCCCGGCAGATGGGGCTCACCATCACCTCCACCACGGGTGGCCAGCACACGCCGGGCTCGTACCACTACAAGGGCCGCGCCATCGACGTGGCAGGCAGCCCGGCGAAGATGGCCGAGTACTACACGCGCCTTGCGGGCACGAAGCCCACCGAGCTGTTCTATGACCCGAAGGGCGGCATCAAGAACGGCACGCCCATTGGCGCCATCGGTGGCCACGGCGACCACGTGCACGTCGCGTACTGAGTCCCCGTCACTCTCGTGACACCTCCGGCCCGGTGGGAGCACGACTCCCAACCGGGCCTTCGTGTGTCAGGGCCTCGCCGCGCCCGCCGCCTCCACGACGAGGTCGGCGTAGCGGTTGGCCGGGTCCTCCGGCCGCGTGCCATCGCGGAAGTAGAACGTGTGTTCGTCCCACGCGTCGGGCCGCGCGTCGTTGGCGAACATCCACAGCGCGCCGGCGCCCACGCCTGACTTGCGCATGCACTCCAGCCAGCCGCGATACAGCGCGCGGCGCTGGGACAAATCCAGGGCCCCTTCGTTGCGCAGCCCCAATTCGCCCACGAACAGCGGCTTGCCCAGCCCCCGGGCGATGTCCGCGTGCTCGCGAATCCACCGCGCTCCCGCCTCGGCCATGTCCGCGTCGTCCAGGCCCCAGGACTCCGGATAGAAGTGCACCGACGCGAAGTCGATGTACGGCGACGCGGTGTTGCGCGTGAAGCTGGAGCCGGGCGTGCGCAGCATCGTCGTGCCCGCGCGAGCCCAGAAGGCGCCGTCGTAGCCCTCCGAGGACGGCTCGAAGCCTTCCTCTCCCGTCCCCACCTGGTGACCTGGCGCGCGGGACTTCACCTCGCGCGCCACCTCATCCACCCACGCCCGCATGCTCGCGCCCTCCGCGTCCAGGCCCCGGCCGCGAGGCTCGTTGAGCAGCTCCCACGCGAGCACCGCCGGATGGTCGCCATAGCGGATGCCATCCTCCGTGTTCACCCGCTCCAACATCCGCGCGATGTGCTCCTTGTAGAGCGCCACGACGACGGGGTCGGTGAAGAAGCGCGGGTCTCCCTGAATGGGAGAAGGCAGCCCTGCCCACGTCACATACTGGCGAGTGCCACCGTAGGCATCCCAGTAGTTGCCGAGCGTGAGCACCAGCCTGACGCCATGCACTCGCGCGCGGGCGAGCACCCGGTCCAACCCTCGCAGGGCGACCTCGTCGTACTGGAGCGGCCCCACCTGGATGGTGCTGTCGCCCACCTTCTCCGGCGCTTCGTTGTGGCCATTGGTCCGCAGCGCCACGGCGCCGAGCGCCGCCGCCTTGGCCAACACCTCCTCGACGATGGGTGACTCATGCAACCCACGGCGCACGTCGCGTGCGGCCTCCTCCTGGAGGAAATAGGAGTTGAGCACCATGCTGCCCACCGGCAGGCGCTCCAGGCGCAGGGGCTCGGCGCTCCCACAGTCGGCCGCCGCTGCCTCCAACATCACCGGCTCCCCCTCTCCACACGCGCACAGCAAGAGGACGGGCGCGAGGCAGGGACTCCAACGCGGCGAGAACATGGAGCGCATGGTAACGGATGGGCTAGGTTGATGCCCGACATGGAGCTCCGACTCGAAGGCGTGTCCAAGACGTACCCCAATGGAACGCGGGCGTTGCACGACGTCTCCCTCACCATTCCGCGCGGCATGTTCGGACTGCTCGGCCCCAACGGTGCCGGAAAGTCGACGCTCATGCGCAGCATCGCCACGTTGCAGGACGTCGACGGCGGAACGATGACCTTCGACGGCATCGACGTGCGCCGCGACAAGGACAAGCTGCGCGACGTGCTGGGTTTCCTGCCCCAGGACTTCGGCGTGTATCCCAAGGTGACGGCCTGGGACATGCTGGACCACCTCGCGCAGCTCAAGGGCCTGTCTCAGCGCGGCGCGCGCCATGACGCGGTGAAGGCGCTGCTCACCAAGACGAACCTGTGGGAGCACAGGGACCGCCGGCTCGGCGGCTTCTCCGGCGGCATGAAGCAGCGCTTCGGTATCGCCCAGGCACTGCTGGGAGACCCCAAGCTGCTCATCGTCGACGAGCCCACCGCCGGCCTGGACCCGGCCGAGCGCTTCCGCTTCCACAACCTGCTCGCGGAGATCAGCGCGGATGTCGTGGTGCTCCTGTCCACGCACATCGTCTCGGACGTGGCGGACCTCTGCCAGAACATGGCCATCCTCGCCCAGGGCAACGTCGTGGCCAGCGGACACCCGCTGCGACTGGTGGACGCGCTGCAAGGGCGCGTGTGGAAGCGCTTCGTCACGAAGCAGGAGGAGTTGGACGCGTTGACGAAGGAGCTGGAGGTCATCGCGGTAAGACGCGTGGCCGGCCAGCGGTTGGTGCACGTCCACGCGGAGAGCGCACCGGCGGGCTTCGAGCCCGCGAGCCCCGACCTGGAAGACGTCTACTTCCACGCGCTCTCACGCGCGTCGAAGAAGGCGTGAGCGAGGACACCCCATGTTCAGCGCTCTCGTGACATTCGAATTGCGGCGCCGGGTCAAGATGCTCTCGACCTGGATCTACGCCGCCGTGCTGGCGGGCGCCGGCATGCTGTTGATGATGGCCACCGGTGGCGTCTTCCGCAGCGTCTCCGCCAGCTCCGGCTCCGAGCGCGTGCTGGCCAACAGCCCCCACACGCTCCTGGGCTTCACCACCACCATCGCCCTGTTCGGCCTCTTCATGGTCGCGGCCATCTTCGGACAGGCCGCGCACCAGGACTTCGGCCACGGGACGTGGATGCTCATCTTCACGAAGAACGTGAAGAAGACGCCGTACCTGCTCGGCCGCTTCCTGGGCGCGTATCTCTTCAGCGCCGGACTGATGCTGGCCATCATTCCCGGCCTGCTCGTGGGCGCCGGCGTCGTGTGGCTGGTCGACAAGACGCAGCTCGCGCCGCACCAGACCCTCGCCTACGTGTGGCCGTACCTGGTGGGCGTGTGGCCCACGCTGTTCTTCGCGGGCACGGTGTTCTTCTCATTGGCCGCGCTCACGCGCCGCATGGCCCCGGTGTACGTGGGCATGGTGGTCCTGGTGCTGGGCTACGTGGTCATCAGCTCCGCCATGTCGGACGTGGCCAACCAGGAGCTCGGCTCGCTGTTGGACCCGTTCGGGTTCACCACCATCGAGACGGTGACCCGGTACTGGACGCCCGCTGAGCGCAATCGGGACCTGATTCCGTTCACCGGCTGGCTGCTCATCAACCGGCTCGTGTGGAGCGCCGTGGGCGCCTTGCTGCTGGGCCTCACGGTGGCGCGCTTCCGGACCACCGTGGAGGAGCACAGTGGTGCTCGCCCCGCGGCACGCGAGGAGACGCCCGCCGTGCCCGTGGCCATCCCCACCACGCGGCCCGCGCCCACGTTCGGAAGCTGGGTGCGCACGGCCCTGTCCTCCGCGTGGCTGGCGTTCCGCGACGTGCTGCGCTCGCCGGTGTACTGGTCCTTCGTGGTGGCGGGCCTGGCCTTCGTGACCATCGCCTCGCTGATCTCCAAGCAGATCTTCGGCACCGCCACCCTGCCCGTGACGTGGCAGGCGCTGGAGATGGCCACGTCCACCTTCCATCCCTTCGTGCTCATCACCCTGACGTTCTACGCGGGGGAGCTGGTGTGGAAGGAGCGGGACGCGGGCCTGGGTGACATCGTCGACGCGACGCGGGCTCCGACGTGGGTCGGCTACTCCGCGAAGTTCGGTGCGCTGCTGCTGGTGGTGCTGTCGCTCAAGGGCGTCGTCGCGCTCGCGACAATCATCTCCCAGGTGAGCCGGGGCTTCTTCGACATCGAGTGGTGGCTGTACTTCACGGACATCCTGCTGCTCGACTTCACGCACAACATCCTCCTGTGCGTGCTGGCCTTCTTCGCGCAGGTGCTCATCCACCACAAGTACGTCGCGTACCTGGTCATGGTGCTCTACTTCGCCTCGCAGGCCGCGCTGGGGCTGCTCGGCATCGAGGAACCGCTGGTGCGTTATGGCTCGGAGCCCTCGGCGCCCTACTCGGACCTGAACGGCTATGGCCACTTCCTGGCCTCGGTCGCGTGGCACCGCCTGTACTGGTACGGCCTGGCCACGCTCATGGTGGCCGCGGGCGCGCTGCTCGTCGTTCGGGGACGTGGGACGGCCTGGAAGGAGCGGCTCGCCGAGGCACGGGCCCGCCGCACTCCGGCCTGGACGGTGACCGCCATCCTCGCGGCGCTCGTGTTCGTGGGGACTGGCGCATTCATCACCTACAACACGCGCTTCCTCAATCCGTACGTCACGGCGAAGGACAGCGAGCGCGCGTTGGCTCGCTACGAGAAGGACTACAAGTCCTTCGCCGCCCTGCCCCATCCGCGCGTCACCGCGGTGGACGTCACCTTCCACATCCACCCGGAAGAGCGACGCATGGAGGCGCTGGGCACCTATCGCGTGCGCAACAAGACGGAGCAGCCCATCTCCCAGGTGCTCATGGAGCTGCCGCGCGACGCACGCGTGCGCAAGCTGTCCCTGGCGGGCGTGGACACCCCGGCGAAGCGCGACGAGTCGCTCGGCCTCTTCGTCTTCCAGTTGCCCACGCCGCTGGCTCCCGGCGGCGAGGCGGACCTGGTGTTCGACCTGGAGTACGCGCCGCGCGGCATGAGGCATGGCTCGACGCGCACGGACATCGTCGAGAACGGCACCTTCTTCAACAGCGGCAACCTCCCCACGCTGGGCTATCAGGAGGACGCGGAGCTGGTGGAGGACGGTGACCGCAAGGAGTACGGCCTCGCGCCCAAGGAGCGCCTGCCGGACCGGGATGACCCGAAGGCCAAGGCCAACAACTACATCACCCAGGACGCGGACTTCGTCAGCTTCCAGGCCACGGTGAGCACCTCGGCGGATCAGATCGCCATCGCCCCCGGCTACCTGGAGAAGGAGTGGACCGAGGGGAACCGGCGCTTCTTCCGCTACAAGATGGACCAGCCCATCCTCAAGTTCTACTCGGTGCTGTCCGCGCGCTACGCGGTGGCGCGCGACACGTGGAAGAACGTGGCGCTGGAGATCTACCACCACCCCACGCACGTTTATAACCTGGACCGGATGATGCGGGGGATGAAGGACACGCTGGAGTACTGCACGGAGAACTTCGGGCCGTACCAGCACCGGCAGGCCCGCATCCTGGAGTTCCCCCGCTACGGTGCCTTCGCGCAGTCCTTCCCCAATACGATTCCGTACTCGGAATCACTGGGCTTCATCGCCCGCGTGCGCGACGGCAGCCCCGATGACGTGGACTACCCGTACTACGTCACGGCGCACGAGATTGCCCATCAGTGGTGGGCCCACCAGGTGGTGGGCGCGCGCGCGCAGGGCAGCACGATGACGTCGGAGACGATGTCCCAGTACACCGCGCTGATGGTGATGAAGCACCGCTTCGGCGCGACGAAGATGAAGCGCTTCCTCAAGTTCGAGCTGGACGGCTACCTCATGGGCCGCGCGCTGGAGCGGAAGAAGGAAGTGCCGCTGTCCCGGGTGGAGAACCAGATGTACATCCACTACCAGAAGGGCAGCCTCGCCATGTACGCGCTGCAGGACTTCATCGGCGAGGAGCGCGTCAACCGCGCCATGAAGCGCTACGTGGACAAGGTCCGCTTCCAGGGGCCGCCGTACACGGGCTCCGCGGAGCTGCTCGGCTTCCTGCGCGAGGAGACGCCGCCGGAGTATCAGTACCTCCTGGAAGACCTCTTCGAGACCATCACCCTCTACGACAACCGCGCGGTGTCCGCGACGATGCGGCAGAACACCCAGGGGACCTGGGACGTCACGCTCAAGGTCATCGCGAAGAAGTTCCGCAGCGACGACAAAGGCAACCAGACGGAGCTGGAGTTCTCCGACTGGATGGACGTGGGCGCGCTCGACAGCAACGGCGAGGCGCTGTTCCTGGAGAAGCGCAAGGTGGGCAAGGGGGAATCGGAGATCACCTTCACCGTGCCGGTGCAACCGGCCGAGGTCGGCGTGGATCCCCTCAACAAGCTCATCGACCGCCAGTCACAGGACAACGTGACGGAGCCCAAGGTGGCCGCGACGCTCGCGCTGGGGAGCCCCACCCAGCCCTGAGCAACACCTCCGAGGGCTTCACCAGCGAATGCGCAGGTCGAAGCCCTCCGTCTCATACCGTTCGACGTCCACGGTGACACTCAGGGCGCCCGCCTGCTTCAGGGCGCCCTCGCACGTGCCGGCGGCGGCCTCCGCGGGGAACGGGTAGTCGCGGAACTTCACCCGATAGTCCTGGGGCGCGAGCAGCGCGGTCTGGATGTTCACCGGCTCGAACACGGAGCTGAAGCTGAGCGCCACGCGCTTCATCGCCCGCTCCGGCCCGGCCACCTTGAGGGCCATCCCCACCACGCGCCCCACCAGCGTGTCGAAGTACTGGCGGAGCAAATCCCGTCCCATCTCCCGCTGCGCCTGCTTGGACGCGAGCCCCCCATACGTCGTGCGCAGCACCAGCGCCTGACAGGCCAGGAACACGGAGCTGGGATAGATGGCCCGGGGCTTGTCCACGTCGTAGCCCGCGGCGAGGAACTCGGCGCGCATGGCCGCGTCGGGATTCGCACAGCGGACCAGCGACTCGAACAACGTGGACTGGACTCTGACCTCGGTCGGCATGTGGGGCGACACCCTAGGGGAGCCGCGTCATCCGGTCATGACGCGGTGGTTCAAGACGTGGGCAGACCTTCGCCCCACCCTCGACCGACAGCAGCGAGGCCCCGCTCACTCGGCTCCCGAAGGCGCGCTAGGAATCCACCCGCTCAGAGACTTCGAAGCGTCCCGCCGTGACGACGTGCTTGTTCTCCACGACGAGCTTCGCGGCGCGCAGGGTGCCCCGGACCTCCAGGGCGTAGTCGTTGTACTGCGCCGTGACGTGCGTGACCTCCAGGTTGCCGCCGATGATGACCGGGCCCTGGGACTTGAGCGTCTCGCAGGTGAAGTCACCGCCGACGAACAGCGAGGCGCCTTGGGGGTTTGCGGCCCCACCCTTCACCGTCAGGGTGCCCGTCACCATCAACGCGCCGACCTTCAGCGGGCCTTCGACCTCCAGGTTGCCGTGATGGACGTAGCTCGACTTGGAGACCTTCTTCACCTTCTTGTCCTTGGGCGGCTCCGCGATGGCCGCCTGGATGAGCCCGATGCCCGCGAAGACGAGGTCCGGGTTCATCGAGGACTGTTCCTCGATGCCCTCGAAGAACGCATCGATGGTGACGAAGTGCGCCTCCACGAAGACCGCGTCCATGATGAGGCGGAGCTTCTCCCACGAAGCGGGTCGCACGCCCGGCGGCGCGGCGCCTTGGAGATAGCGGACGACCTTCTCTTCCGACAGGCCCTTGGGCTTCTTGGGCGGAGGCGGTCTCTGGGACTTCGTCGGCAGCAGCAGCTCCACCAGCAGGGCCGGAACCTTGCGGCTGTGTCGCGAGGTTCGTGCCGCGCCCAGCACGCTCTGCCCTCCTGGAGTCAGACCACGCGGGTCCGCGCCCTGCTCGATGAGGAACCGGACCACGCGGTCCGCGCCGAACTCCGCCGCGCGGTGCAGCGGCGTGTCGTAGCGGTATGGCGCGAGGAGGTTGGCGCCGTACTCCTTCAAGAGCTGGAGGAGCTCCACGTTGTTCTGGGTGACGGCGAGCAGCACCGGCGTGTGCTGGTTCTGGTCAACGAAGTCCAGGCTCACACCCCCGACGAGCATCTGGCGGATCTTCCCGAGCGCCACCTCGTTCTCCGCACGCTCCTTGGCCAAGCGCTCGTCGAAGCTGTCCGCTTCGTAGACCTGAACATGGTCCTCGAGGTGTTTATGGCTCTGGACTTGTCGGAAGAGTTTGGTCAGCTCGTACTGCTGTTCCGTCATGGTGTGTGGCCTCGGCGCTTCGCGAATCCATCGCGTGACTCGGGCGTGAATGCAACCCCGGACACGGGCCGTCCCTCAGTCCGCGCGCGTTCCACCCAGCGCGGGCAATCGCCGACGGAGGAACTCTCCAGGAGGACCTCCCGTGAACTGCCGGAAATCGCGAATGAGGTGGGCTTGATCGAAGTAGCCCTGCTCCAACGCGAGGCGGGCCTGGCTCTCCGCCGCGCCTGACTTCAGCACTTGGATGACACGGTCGAAGCGGATGAGTCGCGCGAGCAGCTTGGGCGTCAGGCCCAGCTCCTGACCACATCGCGCGATGACGTGCTTCTGGCTGAAGCCCAGCTCCCGGGCCAGCTCGCCAATCTCCACCTGTCCGCCACTGGCGCGCAGCCGCTGCCACGTCCAGATGATGACGGGTGAAACCTCGGGCGCCGTGAGGATGCGTGAGAGGAGGAGCTGGTCCAGCAGCGCGAAGCGGGCCTCCCAGGACGGCGCCTCGACGAGCCGCTCCGTGAGCAGCGGCCCCTCCGCGCCGAGCACCGACTCCAGTCCGACGACCTGCCGCGCGAGGTGATGCAGCGGTATGCCGAAGAACCGTCGTGCGCCCACGGGCGTGAAGTTCACCTGCATGCCGTTCATCGACCCGGCCGTCTCGGTGATGGAGTACCCGTCATCCAGCCCCGCGACGAAGCCGACCGGATGTCGGCCGAGCGGTCGCCCCGTCCTCGGGTCGACGATGCGCAGCGGCGGGCCGAAGTCGATGATGAGCACGACTTGCGGCGCGGGAAGCTCGCGTCGACGCACCGGGCCAGGGGTGGATTCACGATAGCCGCAGTAGTCGTGGACGTGCTCGCGCAGTCGGGCGTCGGGCGTGCCGAACACCAGTTCCCAACCACCCTGCTCGGAGGCCTGCCGGACCACTCGCGCATGGGGGCTTTGCGTGGTCATGCGGCACCCTCCGAAGACACGCCTTGTTGACGCCTTAGCATGGCCACCGGTGCCAATAAGGGACTTCCGGTGCCCGCCAACAAGGACCGGCTTCACCTCGCCATTGCCGCGGCCCGTTTTTGCGCCTATGGGACGGGAACGGCCCGTCCCACGGTGCCACTCCCCTGCGAGGACACAGCATGTCGCAAGTGCCTCTTCACATCGCCACCGAGTTCCCGGCTCGCTCGCTCGACGAGTGGCGCCGACTCGTGGACAAGGACCTGAAGGGCAAGCCCTTCACGTCGCTCCAGTCGCCGCTGGAAGGCGGGCTGACGCTCCAACCCCTCTACGCATCCCAGGACGCCGCCCCGCCGCCCCCGGGCGTCGCGCCGTACGTGCGAGGCACGCAGGCCCTGGGCCATACCGAGGGTGGATGGCTGGTGTGCCAGGAGTACGCCGAGCCCGACATCGCGGTCGCCGCCGAGGCCATCCGCAATGACCTGGAGCGCGGCACGCTGGCGGTCTGGCTCTGCCTGGGCCCCACTCGCGGCATCCCCGTGAAGGACGAGGCCACGATGGAGCAACTGCTGGCCTCGGTGCTCCTGGCCCGCACTCCCGTGCACCTGGAGTCCGAGGCGGCGCCCGTCTCCACGGCGTCCCTGCTGTTGGGCGTCGCCACCAAGGCGGGTGTGTCTCGCAAGGCGCTGAGCGGCTCGCTGGGCATCGACCCACTGGGCATCCTCGCTCGCACCGGCGCGCTGCCGGGTGGCGTCGACGCGATGTTCACCGAGGCCGCGCCGCTCGTCACTTCGCTGAGCGGGAGCGCGCCGGAGCTGCGCGCGCTGCTCATCTCGACGCGGGCGTACTCGGACGCGGGCGCCACGTCGGTGCATGAGCTGGCGTGGGCCATCGCCACGGGCGTCGAGTACTTGCGCGGGATGGAGCGCGCGGGCGTGCCGCCGGAGGTCGCGGCGCGCTCGGTGCAGTTCGCGCTGTCCGTCGGCGGACAGTTCTTCCCGGAGATCGCCAAGCTGCGCGCCGCGCGGCTGCTCTGGGCCAAGGTCGTCGCCGCGTCGGGCGGCTCCCCCGAGGCGCAGGCCATGCGGCTGCATGCGCGCACCGCGAGCGCCACGAAGACACAGCGCGACCCGTGGGTGAACATCCTGCGCGGCACGGCCGAGTCCTTCGCAGCGGTCGTCGCGGGCGCGGACAGCGTCAGCACGTCACCCTTCGACGAGCCGCTGGGTGCTCCCGATGAAGGCGCGCGCAGGCTCGCGCGCAACACGCAGCTCATCCTGCGCGACGAGTCCAGCCTCAACCGCGTCGCGGACCCGGCGGGCGGCAGCTACTACCTGGAGCAACTCACCACCGAAATCGCGCGCGCGGCCTGGACGGAGCTGCAGCGAATCGAGGGCCTGGGCGGCATGGAGAAGGCGCTCACTCAAGGCGATATCGCCCGTGTGCTCACGGAGACGCGCGCGGCGCGGGACAAGGCCGTGCGCACGCGCAAGCAGCCCATCGTCGGAGTGAGCGAGTTCCCCTTCCTGGGTGAGACGCCCGTGAAGCGCGAGGCCCGCCAGGCCTTCGGCGCCGAGGAATCAGGGCGAGTCCCCGGCATCAAGGAGAGCGCGGAGGTGAGCAGGAGTGTGGGCCTCAAGCCCTCTCGCATCTCGGAGCCCTTCGAGCTGCTGCGCGACGCGAGTGATCGCACGCTCGCGGCGAAGGGCCAGCGCCCCACCGCGTTCCTCGCGAGCCTGGGCGCCGTGGCGGAGCACACGACACGGTCCATGTGGGTGGTCAACGCGCTGGCCGCGGGAGGCATCGAGTCGCGAGAGAAGCACGGCTTCGCCGACCCCGCCGCCGCCGTGGCCGCCTTCGCGGAGTCCGGCGCGTCCCTCGCGGTCATCTCCGGACCGGACGCGATGTATCCGGAGTGGGTGCCCGTGCTGACGAGCCAGCTCAAGGCCCAGGGCGCGCGGGTCGTCGCCGTGGCGGGTCGTCCTGGTGACAACGAGGCCGCGTTCCGCGCGGCTGGTGTGGATCTCTTCATCTACGCGGGAGCGGACCTGTTCTCGCTCCTGTCCTCGCTGCACGCGCAGCTCGGAGTGGCCTGATGCGCACCCACGTCCCGAACTTCTCCGGCATCGACTTCGACGCACCCGAGACACAGGCGCCCACGCCCGCACTCAATGCGCAGGGCAGCCAGGCCGCCACCAGCCGGCGCGACGCCGAACACTGGGACACGCCCGAGGGCATCCCGGTCAAGCCCGTGTACACGCGCGAGGACCTGGCGGACGTCGAGCACCTGGGCTCGCTGCCGGGCCTGCCGCCCTTCGTGCGCGGCCCCTACTCCACCATGTACGTGCAGCAGCCGTGGACGGTGCGCCAGTACGCGGGCTTCTCCACGGCCGAGGCGTCCAACGCCTTCTACCGGCGCAACCTCGCGGCCGGTCAGAAGGGCCTGTCCATCGCGTTCGACCTCGCGACGCACCGGGGCTACGACAGCGACCATCCTCGCGTCGCGGGCGACGTGGGCATGGCGGGCGTGGCCATCGACTCCATCAAGGACATGCGCATCCTGTTCGACCGCATCCCGCTCGACCAGATGAGCGTGTCGATGACGATGAACGGCGCGGTGCTGCCCATCCTCGCGCTCTACGTCGTCGCGGCCGAGGAACAGGGCGTCAAGCCCGAGCAGCTCAGCGGGACCATCCAGAACGACATCCTCAAGGAGTTCATGGTCCGCAACACGTACATCTACCCGCCGGGCCCGTCGATGCGCATCATCGGCGACATCTTCCGCTTCACCGCCGAGAAGATGCCGCGCTTCAACAGCATCAGCATCAGCGGCTATCACATGCAGGAGGCGGGAGCGACGCAGGACCTGGAGCTGGGCTACACGCTCGCGGACGGCGTGGAGTACGTGCGCGCGGGTCTCGCGGCGGGCCTGGGAGTGGATGCCTTCGCGCCCCGACTGTCGTTCTTCTGGGCCATCGGCATGAACTTCTTCATGGAGGTGGCGAAGATGCGCGCGGCCCGGATGATCTGGGCCAGGCTCATCAAGGGCTTCAACCCCAAGAGCGACAAGAGCCTGGCGCTGCGCACCCACTCGCAGACCTCCGGCTGGAGCCTCACCGCGCAGGACGTGTACAATAACGTGGTGCGCACCTGCGTGGAGGCGATGGCCGCCACCCAGGGCCACACGCAGAGCCTGCACACCAACTCGCTCGATGAAGCGATTGCGCTGCCCACCGACTTCAGCGCGCGCATCGCCCGCAACACCCAGTTGTATCTCCAGCTCGAGAGCGGGACGACGCGCGTCATCGACCCGTGGGGCGGCAGCTACTACGTGGAGCGGCTCACCCACGAGCTCGCGCAGAAGGCCTGGGGCCACATCCAGGAGGTCGAAGCGCTGGGTGGCATGACGAAGGCGATTGAAGCGGGCCTCCCCAAGCTGCGCATCGAGGAGGCGGCGGCCCGCACGCAGGCGCGCATCGACTCCGGCCGTCAGGCCATCATCGGCGTGAACAAGTACCCGCCCGAGCGCCCCGACAACATCGAGATCCTCAAGGTGGACAACTCCGCGGTGCGCGAGGCGCAGATCGCCCGGCTCAAGGAGCTGCGCGCGGAGCGCAACGCGGAGGAAGTGCGGCGGAGGCTGGACGCGCTGACGGAGGCGGGCCGACGCAACGAGGGGAATCTCCTGGCGCTGGCCATCGACGCGGCGCGGGCGAAGGCCACGGTGGGAGAGATCAGCGACTCGCTCGAGAAGGTCTTCGGGCGCTACGAGGCCACGGTGCGAAGCGTGTCCGGCGTGTATTCGAGCGAAGCAGGCAAGGACTCCCAGGGAATCATCCAGGCGCGCGCCGCCGCGGACACGTTCCTCGCGCGGTTCGGCCGTCGGCCGCGCATCCTCATCGCGAAGATGGGGCAGGACGGGCATGACCGGGGACAGAAGGTCATCGCCACGGCCTTCGCGGACCTGGGCTTCGACGTGGACATCGGCCCGCTCTTCCAGACGCCCGAGGAGTCCGCGCGTCAGGCCGTGGAGAACGACGTTCACGTCGTGGGCGCAAGCTCCCTGGCCGCGGGACACCTCACGCTGGTGCCTCAGCTCAAGCGCGCCCTGCGCGAGCTGGGCCGCGAGGACATCATGGTCGTCGTCGGTGGCGTCATCCCGGCACAGGACTACGACGAGCTGCGCGCCGCGGGCGCCGCCGCCATCTTCGGCCCCGGCACCGTCATCTCCAAGGCCGCGGTGGAGCTGCTGGAGAAGCTCTCGGCGGCGCAGGAGGAGGCGTGAAACTGCTGACGGCGGAGGCCTACGTGGAAGGCGTCCGCTCGGGCGACCGGGCCGTGCTGGCTCGCGCCATCACCCTGGTGGAGAGCGGGCACCCGCGCCACCAGTCGCTCGCCCAGGATGTGCTCACCCGGTTGCTCCCTCACACGGGTGGCAGCCGACGGGTGGGCATCAGCGGCGTGCCCGGCGTGGGCAAGAGCACCTTCATCGACGCGCTGGGCATGCACCTGGTGGGCGAAGGAAGGCGCGTCGCGGTGCTCGCCATCGACCCGTCGAGCACCATCTCCGGCGGCAGCATCCTGGGCGACAAGACGCGCATGGCCCGGCTGTCGCGTGAGACGGCGGCCTATATCCGTCCCAGTCCCTCCAGCGGAACGCTGGGCGGTGTCGCGCGCAAGACTCGCGAGACGCTGCTCCTGTGCGAGGCCGCGGGCTTCGACGTGGTGCTGGTGGAGACGGTGGGCGTGGGCCAGTCGGAGACGGTGGTCGCCGACATGGTGGACTTCTACCTGGTGCTGATGCTCGCGGGTGCGGGGGATGAGCTCCAGGGAATCAAGCGCGGCATCCTGGAGGTGGCGGACATGCTCGCCATCAACAAGGCGGATGGTGACAACCAGCCCCGCGCCGAGCGCGCTCGCGCCGAGTACCGCGCCGCGCTTCACCTGATGCGTCCCGGCAACGAGCCCGTGGTGACGACGTGCAGCGCGATGGAGGGCACGGGCATCGCTTCGCTGTGGAGCTCGCTGGAAGCGCAACTGGACAAGCGCGTGGCTTCTGGAGCGATGGAGCAGCGTCGGCACGCGCAGCAGGTGGGTTGGATGTGGTCCATGGTGCAGGACGGCCTGCGGGCGGCCCTGCATGCGAACCCCACGGTGGCCGCCCTGTTCCCCCAGTTGGAACATGACGTGCGTGAGGGCCGTGCCACGGCGACGTCCGCCGCACTGCGCGTCCTGGGTGCATTCCTCCCGGAATCGAGGGCTTGACAGTCCGCGTCGAGCCTCGGCCGTCCCCGCTTCAATCGCTTGCCCGACACCCACCGCGCTCCTACTGTACGCGGCGTGCGAAACGTCCAGTTGACCCCGGTCCCCGGGCCCTACAAGCCGCGATTCCATGTGCGAATCGTGACGGCCGCCTCCCTGTTCGACGGGCATGACGCGGCCATCAATGTCATGCGCCGGCTGATGCAGTCCTCGGGCGCCGAAATCATCCACCTGGGACACAACCGCTCGGTCTCTGAAATCGTCGACTGCGCCATCCAGGAAGATGCCCAGGGCATCGCCATCACCTCCTACCAGGGAGGCCACGTCGAGTACTTCAAGTACATGATCGACCTGCTGAAGCAGCGCGGGGCGAACATCAAGGTCTTCGGCGGCGGTGGCGGCACCATCCTCCCCACGGAAATCGAAGAGCTGCATGCCTACGGCGTGACGCGCATCTATTCCCCGGACGATGGCCGCTCCATGGGCCTCCAGGGGATGATCGACCACCTCATCTCGGAGTGTGACTTCGAGAAGCGCCCCGCGGACTACGGGCCGGCCGTCGCGGCCATGCCGGTGCGCGACTCGATGAAGATCGCCTCGCTCATCACCATCGCGGAGAACTTCGCGAGCGCCGGAGACGCGCTGCGCGACGCGATGACGAAGCTGAGCGCGAAACAGCCGCGCGTGCCCGTGCTGGGAATCACCGGTACCGGTGGCGCGGGCAAGTCCAGCCTCGTGGACGAGTTGGTGCGCCGCTTCCTCGCGGACTTCCCGGACAAGACGCTGGCGGTGCTCTCCGTGGACCCGTCGAAGCGCAAGTCGGGCGGCGCGTTGCTCGGTGACCGCATCCGCATGAACGCCATCGACAACCAGCGCGTCTACATGCGCTCCATGGCGACCCGGCAGAGCAACCTCGCGCTGTCCAAGCACGTGGGTGACTCCATCGAGGTGTGCAAGGCCGCGGGCTTCGACCTCATCGTGGTGGAGACCTCCGGCATCGGTCAGTCCGACACGGAGATCATCGAGCACTCGGACGTCTCGCTCTACGTGATGACGGCCGAGTACGGCGCGGCGACGCAGCTCGAGAAGATCGACATGCTCGACTTCGCGGACGTCATCGCCATCAACAAGTTCGACAAGCGCGGCTCGCTGGATGCGCTGCGCGACGTGCGCAAGCAGTGGAAGCGCAACCACAACGCGTTCACCACGGCGGATGACTCGGTGCCCGTGTACGGCACCATCGCCTCGCAGTTCAATGACCCGGGGATGAACCAGCTCTACCGGGCCATCGTCGACACGGTGGTTCGCAAGACGGGTGCTCCGCTCCAGTCGCACCTGGAGCCGACGCCGGGCATGAGCGAGAAGAAGTGGATCATCCCGCCTGATCGCACCCGATACCTCGCGGAGATCGTCGAGACGTGCGAGGCGTACGACAAGTTCGCCCGCTCCCAGGCTGCGGTGGCGCGGCGGATGTATCAGCTCCACGGCACCATCGAGGCGCTGCGACAGAACGTCGGCAAGAAGCGCCTGGAGATCGTCGAGCCGAAGGACACCTCCGACGTGGTGCACGTCACCGAGCGCGTCGAGGGCGAGCCCGCGTACCTGAGCGAGCTGGTGGAGCTGTACAAGGACCTGGAGGCCCGCCTGGACCCCGACTGCCGTCGGCTGCTGACTGAGTGGCCCGCGACCAAGCGGCGCTACGCGGCGTCCAAGTACCAGTACCAGGTGCGCGACAAGGTCATCGAGCTGGACCTGTTCACCGAGTCGCTCTCCCACCTGCGCATCCCGAAGATCGCCCTGCCCCGCTACGAGGACTGGGGCGACATCCTCATCTGGCTGCTGAGGGAGAACGCGCCGGGCGCGTACCCATTCACCTCCGGCGTCTTCCCGCTCAAACGCGAGGGTGAGGACCCGGCGCGCATGTTCGCGGGTGAAGGCGGCCCGGAGCGCACCAACAAGCGCTTCCATTACGTGTCACGCGGCCTGCCCGCGAAGCGCCTGTCCACCGCGTTCGACTCCGTCACGCTGTACGGCGAGGACCCGGACCACCGGCCGGACATCTACGGCAAGGTCGGCAACTCCGGCGTGTCCATCGCCAACGTGGACGACGCGAAGAAGCTCTACTCGGGCTTCGACCTGGCGGACCCGGCCACGTCGGTGTCGATGACCATCAACGGCCCCGCGCCGATGCTGCTCGGGTTCTTCCTGAACGCGGCGGTGGACCAGCAGTGCGAGAAGTGGATTCGCGCCAACAACAAGGTCGACGAGGTCGAGAAGAAGATCGACGCGATCTACCGGGAGCGCGGGGTGCCTCGGCCCCGCTACCAGGGTGACCTGCCGCAGGGGAGTGACGGACTGGGCCTGCTGCTGCTCGGCGTGTCGGGCGACGAGGTGCTGCCGCGCGACGTCTACGAGAAGATCCGCGCGACGACGCTCCAGCAGGTGCGCGGCACGGTGCAGGCGGACATCCTGAAGGAGGACCAGGCGCAGAACACCTGCATCTTCTCCACGGAGTTCGCGCTGCGGGTGATGGGCGACATCCAGCAGTACTTCACCGACAAGAAGGTGAGGAACTTCTACTCGGTGTCCATCTCCGGCTACCACATCGCGGAGGCAGGGGCGAACCCCATCTCCCAGCTGGCCTTCACGCTGGCCAACGGCTTCACCTTCGTCGAGTACTACCTGTCGCGCGGGATGCACATCGACGACTTCGCGCCCAACCTCTCGTTCTTCTTCTCGAACGGAATGGACCCGGAGTACGCGGTGCTGGGCCGCGTGGCGCGCCGCATCTGGGCCAAGGCCATCCGCGACAAGTACGGCGGCAATGACCGCTCGCAGAAGCTGAAGTACCACATCCAGACGTCGGGCCGTTCCCTGCACGCGCAGGAGATCGCCTTCAACGACATCCGGACCACGCTCCAGGCGTTGCTGGCACTCAACGACAACTGCAACTCGTTGCACACCAACGCGTACGACGAGGCCATCACCACGCCCACGGAGGAGAGCGTGCGGCGCGCGCTCGCCATCCAGCTCATCATCAACAAGGAGTTCGGGCTCTCCAAGAACGAGAACCCCAACCAGGGCGCGTTCATCATCGATGAGCTGACGGACCTGGTGGAGGCGGCGGTGCTCACGGAGTTCCGCGCCATCTCCGAGCGCGGCGGCGTGCTGGGCGCGATGGAGCGCATGTACCAGCGGTCCAAGATTCAAGAGGAGTCGCTGTACTACGAGATGCAGAAGCACGACGGGACGCTGCCCATCATCGGGGTGAACACGTTCCTGGACCCGAAGGGCTCTCCGACGGTGACGCCGCCGGAGGTGATTCGCGCGACGAAGGAGGAGAAGGACTATTCCATCACCGCGAGGGACGCTTTCTGGAAGCGCAACGCGGCGACCGCTCCGGCGGCGTTGGAGGCCGTGAAGCGCGCGGCGCTCGACAACGGCAACATCTTCTCCGCCCTGATGGACGCCTGTAAGGTCTGCACGCTCGGCCAGCTCTCCCGCGCGCTGTACGAAGTAGGTGGGCAGTACCGGCGGAACATGTAGTGCCTCAGGGGCCCCGCGCGAATCGGGGCCCCTGCCCTCCGCTCACTTCTTGGAGCGCGTGGGCCGTTTTTCGACGGACTGCCATGCAGCACGCGCAAGCACCGGGATGGCCGCACGCAAGTCCGTCTTCGTCCGTCCCGCGAGCCAGTCGCGCACCAGTTCCTGTGCGGGCCCGCGAAGGATGGCGAGGAAGAGCTCGAAGGACATCTCCTCGAACGCGCCGTCCCGGACGTGCGCCTGCCACCAGTCCTTCATCTGCCGGAAGAAACCCTTGTTCTGCTCGCGGATGCTCGCCTCGGCCGCGACAACCGCCGCGACGCCTCGCGCGCCCATGAGGAAGCGCGTCGCATCCGGCCGCGCCAGCGACCACTCCAGGTGATGGCGAACGAGCGCCTCGACGCCCTCCCGGGCTCCCGGCTGAGTCTTGAGCACCTCGACCACCCCTGACTGGTACTCGCCCAGGACGTCCAGGTAGAGCGCCGCGGCAATCGCGTCCTTGCTCTCGAACAGGTGGTAGATGCTCCCCGTGCTGGCCCCCGAGCGCTCGCGGATGGCCGCCAGGGTCGTCCCCTCGACGCCCCGCTCCAGGAAACACTCCAGCGCCGCCTTGAGGACCTCTTCTCTCCGGTGACCCGGGTTGCGCATCCCTCCACCTTACTTTAGAACAGTGTTCTAGAACTATATTCTAGACATCTGGGAGGTCGCCGTGGAGTCACTGATGGAGCTGGGTCAGCAGGTGCTCAAGCAGCAGGCGTTCAGCACGCTGATGGGGACCCGGTTGGTGCACCTGACGAAGGGCGAGGCCGTGCTCGAGCTGCCGCTGCGTCCGGAGCTGGGTCAGCAGCACGGCTTCGTGCATGGGGGCGTGCTCAGCTACATGGCGGACAACGCGCTCACCTTCGCGGGGGGCTCGGCGATGGCGGCGCCCGTCGTCACGTCGGAGTTCAAGATCAACTACGTGCGCCCCGCTCAGGGCTCCATGCTCATCGCCAGGGCTCGCGCGCTGCACGCCGGACGCAGACAATCCGTCTGCCACTGCGACATCTTCGTCGTCACGGAGAAGGGCGAGACGCTGGTGGCCGTGGCCCAGGGCACCATCGCCGCCATGGCGCCTCGCGAGGAGACATGAACTCCGCCGCGGAGCCCGCGCTCCAGGGCTTTTCGAGAACAGACCCGAAGGCGCTTCACGAGCAGTGGCCCCGAGTGCGCCAGTTGTTCTCCAGGGCCTTCGCCAGCTCCCTGCACTTCGCCATCGCCAGCGTCGATGCGCGAGGAGCACCCCACGTCACGCCCATTGGCTCGGTCCTGCTCGGTGAGCCCGGACGCGGCATCTTCTTCGAGGTCTTCGCGCGGCGGCTCCCGTCGAACCTCGCGAAGGACTCCCGCGTGAGCATCCTCGCCGTGGACAGCGGCAAGCTGTTCTGGCTTCGCTCACTCCTCGCGGGACGCTTCGCGCGCCCACCCGCGCTGCGACTCGTGGGGCACGTACTCGGCCCACCCCGACGCGCCACACCTGAGGAGCAAGAGCGCTTCGCGCGACGCGTGCGGCGGCTCCGGTGACTCAAGGGCCACTCGCGACTCTGGAGCCAGCTCGATCATGTGCGCGACTTCGAGGTCGAACGAATCGAGTCCGTTCACCTCGGGGCCATGACGGCGGGCCTGGCTTGACCGGCCCACCCGTCACACCACCTCAAGGCCCCGTGAGCACGTCGAGCGCGCATCACGGGTCCTCGGAGGGATTCAGCTCACAGCCACTTCGACGTCTGACGACGCGCGGGCGGCTCGGCGACCTTCACGGGAGCCGGCGCCGGACCCGAAGAGCGAGCCGGAGCGCTGCCGCCACGCGACGGAGCATTGCCACCGCGCGACTGCTGTCCACCGCCACGACCCGAACCCGCGGAGCCGCCACCACCCCGCGCTGAACGGCCCCCTTCGGGGCGTCCCTGGCCTCCGCCACCACCCCGGCGACGACGCGACGAGTTGCTGGGCTGATTGCCACGGCCACCACCACCGCCCTGCCCGCCTCGCGACTGCCCACCGGAATTCGAGCTGCGCGCGACAGGCTCGTCCACCGAGGCCGAGGCCCCAGGACGCGGCGCCGCGAGGCCCGAGCGGTACGGATGCTCCTCCACCACCGGCACGCTGCGGCGGATGGTCCGCTCGATGTCGCGCAGGTACGCGCGCTCCTCGCCGTCGCAGAAGGACACCGCCGTGCCCGTCGCTCCCGCGCGGCCCGTGCGGCCGATGCGGTGCACGTACTGCTCCGGCACGTTGGGCAGGTCGTAGTTCACGACGAAGCTCAACCCGTCGATGTCGATGCCGCGCGCCGCGATGTCCGTGGCCACCAGCACCCGGAGCGCGCCGTTGCGGAAGTCGTCCAGCGCACGCTCACGCGCGTTCTGGCTCTTGTTGCCATGAATCGCGGCGGCCGTGACACCGGAGCCCTCGAGCTGCTTGGCCACCCGATTGGCGCCGTGCTTGGTGCGCGTGAAGACCAGCGCACGCTCAATCTTGCCGTCCTTCAGCAGGTGCGTGAGCAAGCCGCGCTTCTGCTCGCGCTCCACGAAGTACACCTGCTGAGCAACGGTCTCCGCCGTGCTGGAGACCGGCGTCACTTCCACCCGGATGGGGTCCGTGAGGATGTTGCGAGACAGGTCGACAATCTCCGGCGGCATCGTCGCGCTGAAGAACAGCGTCTGCCGCTTCGAGGGCAGCGCCTTGATGACCTTGCGCACGTCATGGATGAAGCCCATGTCCAGCATGCGGTCCGCCTCGTCGAGCACGAACACCTCGAGCGAGCGCAGCGACACGTAACCCTGGTCCATCAAGTCGAGCAGGCGACCAGGCGTCGCCACCAGCACATCCACGCCGCTCTTGAGCGACTGCACCTGCGCGCCCTGGCCCACTCCGCCGAAAATCACCGCGTGGCGCAGCGGCAGGTTCTTGCCGTACGTCGCGAAGCTCTCGCTCACCTGCCCCGCGAGCTCTCGCGTGGGAGTGAGCACCAGGCAACGCACGGGACGCGCGCCCCCGGTCGGCGCCTTGGCGGACAGACGCTGGAGAATCGGCAGCGCGAACGCCGCAGTCTTCCCCGTGCCCGTCTGGGCCACGCCGAGCACGTCCTTCCCAGCCAGGGCGTGTGGAATCGCCTTCACCTGGATGGGCGTAGGCGTGGTGTACCCCTCCGCCTTGACCGCGCGCAGGAGGGTGTCGTGAAGCTGCAATTCGTCGAAAGTCATGGATTCCTAGTCGAAGTGAGTCTGCTTCCTCGCCAGGCAAGGAAGCCCGCGCAGCGAGCCCAATCGAGTTCAGTATCGAGGGCACCTGGCGGTGCGCGGTCCGGCCCGGCCGGCCGACCCGCTTGAGAATGTCGGAGAACAGGGGGGTCCTCCCGCCCATTCCACGCATTCGGCCGCGGACCCTGCCCTCTCCCGGGACGGATGTCCCGTGAAATCGAGCCCTTGACAGCCGCTTTTGTGGGGTGTCGGGCGAACGAAGAGGGCCCCGAGGCGTACAGCCCCGGGGCCCTCCTCACCCTTCCGTCATGCCCGTGCTTCGGACAGTGACGCCTGGAGCACTTCTGGCAGGGGCTCATACGTCCCCAGCCGCATGCTGGCCTGGGCCCGGCCCTGCGTCCTGCCCCGCAAGCCCGTCACGTAGCCAAAGAGGCTGGCCATGGGCACCCGCGCGGACACCACGCGGGCATTGCCCCGCGTCTCCATTCCCAGCACCCGGCCCCGCCGCGAGGCCAGGTCTCCCAACACCTCGCCCACGTACTCCTCGGGCGTGGTGACCTCCACGTCCATCACGGGCTCCAGAACCTGCACGCCCACCCGCCGCACCGCCTCCTGGAGCGCCAGGGAGCCGGCCATGGAGAACGCCTGGGGCGTGGAGTCGCGCACGTGCGTGTCTCCATCCACCAGCCGGACCTCCACGTCCACGAGCGCCACGCCGTCCCGCACGCCGCGCTCCATGGCACCCGCCACACCCTTCTGGATGGCGGGCACCAGCTCCCTCGGAATGGAGCCGCCCTTCGTGTCGTCCACGAAGACGAGCCCCGCGCCACGTGCCGCCGGAGCCACGTCCAGCACCACGCGCGCATACTGTCCGGGCCCGCCCGTCTGACGGACGTGCCGGTACTCCTGACGCACGGCGCGCTTGAGCGTGTCGCGGTAGGCCACCTTGGGCTGTCCCACGCGCGCCTCCACGCCGTACTCCGTCCTCAGTCGGTCCACGACCACCTCCAGGTGAAGCTCACCCATTCCGGACAGCAGCACCTGGCCGCTCTCCGGGTCCACGCCCACGCGCAGCGACGGGTCTTCCGCCGCCAGGCGATGCAGGCCCTCTTCCAGCTTCGGCAGCTCCGCGGGCGACTTCGCCTCCACGGCGAGGTGCACCACGGGCTCCGGGAAGCCGAGCGACTCCAGCACCACGGGTGCCTCGGGGTCGCTCAGTGTGTCTCCCGTGCGCACGTTCTTCAGGCCGAGCGCCGCCGCGATGTCTCCCGCATGGACTTCCGAGACCTCCTCCCTGCGATTGGCATGCATGAACATCAGCCGACCCACGCGCTCCCGCTTGCCGGTGGCGGGATTGAGCAGGACGGTGCCTGCGCGCAGCGTGCCCGAATAGACACGCAGGAAGACGATGTTGCCCACGTTCTTGTCACTCATCATCTTGAACACCAGCGCGGCCGGAGGACTGTCGTCCGTTGGCTCGCGCGAGGCACGTTGCTCCGTGCCCGGAACGAGTCCCTCCACCGACGGAAGGTCCGAGGGCGCGGGCAGGTAGTCGACGACGGCGTCCAACAGCATCTGCACTCCCTTCTTCTTGAACGCCGAACCGGCGAGCACCGGCACCAGCGTGCGCGAGAGGGTTCCCGCGCGCAGCGCACGCACCAGGTCGTCCTCGGTGATGTCTTCCAGACGCCCGTCCACGAACTTCTCCATCACCGCGTCATCCACGTCCGCCGCCGCCTCTATGAGCCGCAGCCGCAACGTCTCCGCCCGCTGCCGGACGTCCTCCGGCACGGACAGCTCCTCGCGGTACTCACCGGCCTCTCCGTCGAAGTGGAGGGTCTTCATGCGCACCAGGTCCACGAGGCCACGGAACTCCGACTCCTCACCCAGCGGCAGCTGCACCGCCACGGCGCGAGCGCCCAGGCGCTCACGGATGGACTCCAGGCTCATGACGAAGTCCGCGCCCACCTTGTCCATCTTGTTGATGAACGCGATGCGCGGGACGCCGTAGCGGTCCGCCTGACGCCACACCGCCTCCGACTGGGGCTCCACGCCCTGGCTCGCATCGAACACGGCCACCGCGCCATCCAGCACGCGCAGGGAGCGCTCCACCTCGATGGTGAAGTCCACGTGTCCCGGCGTGTCCAGGATGTTGATGCGATGAGGCGTGCCCGCGGAGGGCCCGTGACGAGGTGACCAGAACGCGGTGGTGGCCGCGGAGGTGATGGTGATGCCGCGCTGCTTCTCCTGCGGCAGCCAGTCCATCTCCGTGGAGCCATCGTGCACTTCTCCCGTGGAGTGGATGCGACCGGTGAAGAACAGGACGCGCTCGGTGAGCGTCGTCTTGCCCGCGTCGATGTGCGCCATGACGCCGATGTTGCGGTACCGCTCGATGCGAGTGTTGCGAGACATAAAAGACTCCTGTTCCCGTCGGGCAGCGAGGCCCACGGGTGGCGATGGATGAGAGAGGAGCCGGTTGGAGACACGACGGGCGTGGAGCCGTCAGGCGCACGCACGCGCGACATGCCGGAGGGGCTCGAAAGGCCCGCTCAGGGACGCGTGAGGACACACGACGGCTCAGACGGAGCCAGGGCGGAACCGGGCTTCACGACACGCGGGAACCAGCGACCCGCGCACCGGAAGGACTCCGGCCCGCCTGCTCAAATGTCGAGCAGAACCTCGTGACGGGGGGAAAGGCACACGTCCGCCGCCGGCGCGGGGAAGCGCGCAATCAGCAGGGCAGTGAAGGAGACGGGCCTCATGATGCGTATGAGTTAAGACAGACGACTGCCATTGTCAACTCACGGCCCTCGATATCCCCTGAAGCCCCGTGCGCAACGCGCGCGCGGCCCGCGCATCGGCGTGGCGACTTCAGGGGAAGAGGCCTGGCTCAGAGCCCGGCGTCCTTGCAGAGGTCGTCCTGCAACTCGGTCAGCGCCTTGCGGGCGCGCATGGGCTGGCAGGTGTTCTCCAGGAAGTAGGCGGAGCCGCCCACCGTGGCCGCCTTGAGCTTCGCGCCCAGAGCCCCCCAGCACCGCTCGAAGGCCACCTTCTTCGCCTCCGCCGCGCGAGCGTCCGCCACGGGCAGGTCCAGCGCCGCGAGCACCGTCTCCCCGAGCGCCTCGTCCTTGCAGACGCCGGAGTCCTTCCGCTCCCCCACCGCCAGGGCGAAGAGGGGCATCGCCACGTATGCGAAGCGGCCTTGTCTCACGAGCCGGGCGGCCTTCAGCGCGGACTCCGGCCCCGTGCCCACCGCGAGCTGCTGATACGTCTCGACACAGTCGCGCCCCTCCTGCGCGAGGCAGCGCTCCAGCCCCTTCACCGCGCTCGCGTCACGCGCGGCGGTGTAGGGAGCTGCCTTGGCAAGGAAGGCATACCGCTGCCCCAGGGTCCGGGCCTTCCGCGCGGCGGCGAACGGCTCTTCGTCGGTGGGCGTCGCCGCTTCGACCTCCGCTGTCGCGGCATCCGTCACCAGATTCCGCCACGAGTCCGTGCGCGTCGCGGCGGGAACATCCTCCGCGCGCTCGAGCAACTCCGCCCAGGCCTTCTGTGAGGCCAGGGCCTGGAGGTCCGCGAGCGTCGCCGGGGGCCGGGCCGCGCCCACCGTCGACACCAGACACGTCAGCACCACCGCGCGTCGAATCATCGTCCGAGACTCCTGCCGAGGAACGCCGCCCCATCGGCCGCGCCCTCGCGGTGGGTGGTGAAGACGAGCGTGGACCCGCTGCGATCCAGCGCGAGCGCGGGACCGAAGCGACACGTCAACGCCGTGACATCCTTCAGCGCGGCACAGCGAGCCCGCGCCTGGGTGAGCAGCGGCGCACAGGCCGCCCAGACATCCACGTCCGCCATCACCTCGTCACTGAACGTCTTCCAGTCGAAGGTGAAGGTCGCCGTCGTGCCACACGCACCGCGCAGCGCCGTCAGTGCCTCGGCGGCGCGCGCGGTGTACTTCTTTTCCAGGTGGGGCCACGCCTTCTTCTCGAAGGCGGCGAGCCTCCCCGACTCACGTTGCAGGGAATGCGCGGTGAGCACCTCGGAGGCGGACGCGCGCTCAGTCGCCTCCGGGTTGAACCGCACGCGGAAGGCAGGCTTGCCCGGAAGGAAGACGTCGTAGACACCGCTTTCGCGCTCGGACGCCAGCACCCAGTCCGCGCCGCGATGACGGGCCACGTAGTCGACACCCTCTCGCGTGCCGCGCACCTTGCAGCGCACCGCGAGGCCGTCATGTTCGGAGTCGGCGCCCCGGACCTGGAGCACCGCCTCCGACGACTCGCGCGGAGCCAGCGCGACGACATCCAGCGTCTGACCATCCTTGCCCCGGTACACCTTGAGGGACAAGGCATCCAGGGACTCCGCCGCCACGGCCCCAGAGGACAGGAGCAGCGTGAGCACCATCGCCAGCTTCCGCGCCATACTCAGTTCAGCGCCTTCTCGAGCACGGCCTTGGTGTTGTCCTCGATGTTCGTGTGGTCCTTCCCCATGCGGTACGTGAGGGTGCCCTTGTCGAGCGAGATGTTCGCCTGCGTCGCCCCGTTGACGCTGGTGTCCTTCTTGTCCGCGGGCTTCACGCCGGCGAACAGGCACGACAAGCTGGTGACCTTCTTCGCGATCGACTTCTTGTACGCCGGGCGCTCACACAGGCTCGTCACCCCGTTGATCGCCGCTTCACAGTACGAGCTGAAGCTCGTGCCCGACCAGTCCTCCGGCTTGAAGTTCTGGAAGTCCGTCTTCACGGCGAGCTTCGTGCCGCACTTTTCATTGGCGGCCTTCAGCGCCTCGGCGGTCGACTCCTCGAAGGAGGCCTTGGCCTCCTCCTGCGCGGGCTTCAGGTCCTCCTCGGCGAAAGCGGACATCGACAGCAGGGTCACGACAGCGAACACGAGCTTCGAAGACATGCGGTGTCTCTCCTTGAAGTAGCGACATTCGCGAGTTTCGAAGTCTCCGGCTCCTGATGCAAGATTGGCCGAGGTCAACCCTACCTACCAGCGGGGGCGCCCCTCAGATGCTGAGGGCCCGCACGCGCGCGGCGAGGTTCTGGGTGAAGAGGCGGTAGATGCGCAGCGCGGCGGCCTCGTGCGTGTCCAGGTAGTGCTGGAAGCCGGCCCGGGTGATGCGCAGCGCTCGCACGGCCGTGCGCGCCTTCACCCGCGCGGACACGGGCGCGTCCTGGACCAGCGATATCTCTCCCAGGTACGCCCCGGGCCCCAGCGTGTTGAGCCGGCGCGCGTCGTCCTCGGTGCCGCTGAAGACATCCACCGTCCCCTCCAGCAGCACGAAGAGGCCCACGCCCGCGGCGCCCTTCTCCAGCACCACCGCGCCTGCGGGGATGAGCACCTGACGGGCCACGCGATACAGGTCCTTCATGTCGTCCAGCGACAGCTCGCCGAAGATGGGAATCGCCTTGAGATACCCGTAGCCGTTGGCCTCGGGTGAGGAGCTCTGGGATGGCAGCCGCGCGATGACGGCCTCCGCCTCCGCGTCCATGCCCATGCGGCGCAAGAGGCGCGCCTTCTCCGCGGCCAGCGCCGGGTCGCCTCGCGCGACCTCCGAGCCCCGCATCGTGTCCGCGAGCAGCGCCAGCGCCCGCCGCGTGAAGCCCTCCGCGTCCAGCAACATGCACATGCGCAGCACCGACTCCACGTGCCGCGCGTCCCCCGTCGGCACGCTGCCCAGCGCCTCGACCTCCGCGTGGGGTTGGCCCAGCTCGCGGTAGATGAGCGCGGCCTCGTACGGACGACCCAGGCGGACCAGGCACTGGGCCACCGCCTCGCGCGAGCCCAGGCCCCGATACACCTCCAGCGCCCGCTCCAGCGCGCCACCGCGCTCGAAGGCCGCGGCGGCCCGGTCCGCTTCACCCGCGCGCAGGAAGGCCTCCGCCGCGTCCACGTACTGGCCTCCCTGGACGTAGAGCGCCGCCATGCGCGCATCCTCGCCACAGCCCACCAGGAGCCGCGCGGCACCGGAGAAATCCCGAGCCCACCGCAGCACCTCCGCCAGTCGCTGGCGCACCTCTGGAGGCGTCAACGCCGCGTCACGCAGCAGGCGTTCCCGCTGCGCCGCGCCCAGCTCCTCGTAGAGCCGCGCGGCCGTCGCGGCCGACTCCAGCCCCATCAGGGATTGCAGCGCCTGGAGCGTGCCCTCCGCACCAGCTCGTTCCCCGCTCGACTCGGGCACTTCCGACTCGGACCCCGCCATTGCGCGTCCCCCTGGCCGGGAGATGAGACCCCCACGTCGACGACCCTACCCAAGGGCCTCGACGTCCCGGCAGACGTGCGCCGGCTATATCACCCCTCGCGGTGCCCCGGAGAGGCGGGTTCATGGGGTCCGCGCGCGACGACGGCGGCGCGGGCTTCAGCGGACGACGATGAGCTCCGTGTCGAAGATGAGCACCGAATACGAGGGAATGGCGCCGGGGCTGCCCTCCGCCCCGTACGCCAGCGACGAAGGGATGACGAGGCGCCGCTTGCCGCCCACGCGCATGCCCGCGATGCCCTGGTCCCAACCGTCGATGACCCGCCCCTGCCCCAGGATGAAGTCCAGCGGGGACTTGCCCTCCGACGAGTCGAACTTCTGACCGTCCGGCAGCCAGCCCGTGTAGTGCACATAGACGCGCCGGCCCGCGGTGGCCGCGTCGCCCGCGCCCGGCTCCCCGATGTCCTGGAGATAGAGGCCGCTGGGCAGCAGCGTCATCGCCGCCAGGTCCACGTTCAGGCTCTCCGCGTACGTCACCTTGGTGGGGTCGCCATTGTCCGGGTTGCCCAGCGGCGGCGTATTGGGGTCCTCGCTTCCACAGCCCACCAGGGGGAGGAGCAGGGCGCAGAGCAGCAGGGAGCGAAGCATGGGGGTCCTCGAGAAGAAGGCCGGAGTCCGGCGATGAACGAGCCCCAGCCTGCCCCGGAGCGGCGGCCCGCGAAAGCAGAAGCGTGACCGCCTGCCTGCCGACACGGGCACCACACCCGTCGCGAAATGCACGGGCGCCCCCGACAGGCTTCCGCTATGCAGGAGCGCGATGCCACGCTGGCTCAGCCTCCTCATCTTCTTCGTCCCGGTCCTCTCGCTGCTGGCGACCGCGCACGTCTACCTCTACCGCCGACTTGTCCGAGACCAGACCGCGCGACGGGGGCTGCGCCTCGGCGCCCAGGCCGTGTTCGGCTTCGGCTTCCTGGGGGCCGTTGGCTTCCGCTTCCTCGGCACGCTGTTTCCCTCCGAGTTCGTGCGCATCCTGGGAATCGGCCTGCTCGTGTGGATGGGGCTGGTGTTGTACCTGCTCCTCTTCACGCTGGCCGTGGAGCTGGTCCAGCGCGCGGTGCGGTGGCGCGTCCGCCGCGACGCGTCGCCCCCGGAGCAGCCCTCACAGCCGCCTTCTCCCGAGCGCCGGGCCATCCTCACCGGAGGCCTGGCCGTGGGCGCGGGGCTCGCGGGCGCGGGCGTGAGCACGTTCGGGGCGTGGCGCGCGTTTCACCCACCCGACGTGCGCGACATCCCAGTGCGCCTGCCCCGGCTCCCCAGGGCCCTGGATGGGTTCTCCCTGGTGCAGCTCACCGACATCCATGTCGGAGACGTCCTCCAGCGCCACTTCGTGGACGAGCTGGTGGCGCGCACCAACGCCCTGAAGCCAGACGTCATCGCCATCACCGGCGACCTGGTGGATGGGTCCGTCGAGAGCCTGGGTGCCTTTGTCGCCGGCTTCGGAAGGCTGCGTGCCCGGAATGGTGTGTTCTTCGTCACGGGCAACCATGACTACTATTCTGGCGCATCGTCATGGGTGGCTTTCCTGGAGAGGCTGGGCATCACCGTGCTGCGCAACCGCGCCGTGTCCATCGGCGACACGGGTGCGTCCTTCACGCTGGCGGGCGTGGACGACTGGAGCGCGGCCCGGATGGGCGAGCCCGGGTACGACCTGGATGCCGCCCTGCGCGGAGTGAGCCCGGACCAGGCCTCTGTCCTCCTGGCGCACCAGCCGTCCAACTTCGACGAGGTCGCCCGGCGCGGCGTGGGACTCCAGCTCTCCGGCCACACCCATGGCGGGCAGATGTTCCCCGGCAACCTCGTGGGCGACGCCATCTGGGGCAGCCGCAACGCGGGCCTCAGCCGCACCGGCGACTCCCAGCTCTACGTCAGCCGGGGCTGCGGCTTCGTCGGGCCCCCGATGCGCGTGGGAGCACCGCCGGAGATTGCTCGGCTGGTGCTGCTGCCCGGGTGAACACTCCCGGCGCGGCGCCCAACATCGTCCGTGATTCCGCCGGGTTGAGAGTGAAGGACCGCGCGAACTCCGCGCTGGAAACACATTTCAGGGCGGGCCGTCCATGAGCCGGGTGATGGGGAGTCCCTCGGACGAAGAGCTCATGGAACGGTTCTGCGACGGAGCACCAGACGCCTTCGAGGCCCTCTTCGCTCGGCATTCCGGCCGGGTGCAGGGCTTTCTGACGCGGATGGTTCGCGACGGCCCGCTCGCCGAGGACCTCTTGCAGACCACGTTCCTGTCCGTCATCCGAGCCCGGGGCCGCTACGAGCCCGGAACCCGCTTCATCCCCTGGCTGATGACCATCGCCGCCAACGCCGCGCGAGACACCCTGCGTCATCGCCAACATGTGGAGTCCTACTCCTCGGGCGAGGGCACAGCGGGCCCCAC
>NZ_JABUMQ010000111.1:0-30143 GCF_013336645.1 Myxococcus sp. CA039A
TCCTCCGCGCTTGCGCCCCGAGCGCCTCCCGCCCCTGCGCCCGACGTGCCCGGCTACCAGTTGGGCGCCGCCCTGGGCCGGGGAGGCTTTGGCCGGGTCCACGCCGCGCGCCGCGACGCGGACGGCAGGCAGGTGGCCCTCAAGGTGCTGGAGCCGCTCGCATCCGAGCGACTGACTCGCGAGTTGGAGGCCCTGCGCCGCATCGGCCCGCCCGTCACACCGGAGCTGCTGGGGGAAACGCGCACCTCCGCTGGTGAGCACGTCGTCGCGATGGAGCTCATCGAAGGCGTCACCCTGGCCCGCCGCCTCGCGGAGCTTCCCGGCCAAGGCGCCCTGCCGTGGGACGAAGCGCGAGGGGTGATGGTGGCGCTGGCCCGGGCCCTCTCGGGCGTGCATGCCGCGTCGGTGGTGCACCGGGACCTGAAGCCCGAGAACGTGATGCTCGCCGGCGAACGGCTGGTGCTCGTCGACTTCGGACTCGCCCGCGTCGGCGCCACCCGGGATGAGGCGCCCGCGCCCAGCGTGACGAGGACGGGCCAGCGGCTGGGCACCCACGAATACATGTCGCCCGAGCAGTGTCACGACGCTCGCATCATCGACGCGCGCGCCGACCTCTACAGCCTGGGTGTCGTGTACTTCGAAATGCTGTGCGGCCGGCCGCCCTTCGTTGGAGAGACGGCCTCCGTGCTTCAAGCCCATGTCTCTCGCCGTCCCCCATCGCTCGCACGGCTTTCGCCGTCGCCCGTGCCGGACGCGGTGGAAGCGCTCGTGTCGCGCCTGTTGGCGAAGGCTCCCGAGGAGCGGTGGTCCACGGCCTCGGAGGTCGTCGAGGCACTCGAATGTCTGCCGAGGGGAGCACGGCCCTCCCCTTCCGACGCGGCGCCTCCGCTCCATGATGGCAGTCCCGAGGACAGCACGACGTCCGCGCCACGGTCCGTGGCCAGCGTGGGCCCACGGGACATCGCTCTGCTGGGCGTCAGGACGTCATTGGATGTTCCCTCGCTGCGCGCACAGCTCTCCGGCGTCGGGGCGGAGCTGGCTCGCGTGGAGGTCGGGCTCGCGCTCTTCGCGTTTCCCCATGCCAGTGGCGTGGACGTAGGCTTGCGCACCGCGCACAAGGCCGCGGAGGCGCTCGCGAGTGTGCTGCCTGCCGGCTCGACGCGCGCGGTGCATCGGGCGTCCCTGCGCGTGCGGGAGCGTGGTGGGCGGTGGGTGCTGGGAGGCGCGGCGCTCGAACACGTGGAGCGGTGGTGGCCGTCGTCGCCGGCTCCATCCGACGCCCTGCTGCTGACTCCGGAGGCGCGGGAATGGCTCCGGGAGCACGAGTCCGGACGCACGCCACCACCCGAGCTGCCCCCTCCGCGTGCCGTCACCCTGCGGGGTCGAGAAGGTGACCTGGGCTGGCTGCGAGAAGGCGTGGCGCGAATCCGCGAGCACCGCGCGCCCCTGCTCTTGACGCTGCTGGGAGAAGAGGGGCTCGGCAAGACGCGACTGCTGGCGGAGTTCCACCGGGAGCTGCTGGGCACGGGCGCGGTTTCCAGCGTGCTGGTGGAAGCGCACCGTGACGAGGCCAGCGCCACCGAGAGTGGCCTGGGCAACCTGCTCACCACCATCCTGGGACTTCCCCCCAACACGCTCTCCGAAGAGGCCGTGAAGCTCCTGCTCCAAGGCGCGGGCCTCACGTTGGAATTCGCCACCCTGCACCCGGCGGCGCGGCGGCAGCACATCGCCCGAGCCCTCGCGTCGCGACTGCGGCGGCTCTCCGAGGCACGACCCCTCGTGCTGCTCGTGGACGACGCGGAGACGTTGGACCCCACCGCGCTCGATGCGCTGGAGCTGGCCACACTCGCGGGAGTCCAGGCGCCACTGTGCATCGTCCTCGCGGGGCGCCATCGCCTGCTGGAGATGCGGCCCTACCTGGGCGAGCGCTCCGCCGACACCGCGAGCAGGGAGCTGGAGCCGCTGGAGGATGGTGCGGCGCTGGAGGTGCTGCGCGAGCTGCTTCATCTGGTGGATGTGCCCGCGGAGGCGACGTTGCGGGAGCTGGCGGAGCGGTGTGGCGGCTCGCCGCTGCGGCTGGTGGAGCTGGTTCGAACGCTGAGGGCCGCGGGTGCCATCCGGGCACGCGTCGGGGGTGGCGGCTATCTGGCGGCGGAGGCCCTGGACGCGCGAGCCCTGGACAGTCCGAGTCCGGATGAACGGATGGCGGTGCGCGGTCTCGCGGCGCTTCCGTCGGGACTGCGCTCGCTGCTTCAAGTGGCGGCGGTGCTGGGCGACGACGTGCGCTGGGATGAGCTGTCCGCCACGCTCGCGCGGCTGGAGCACGACGCGGCGCTGGACCTCTCGCTGGACCCGGGCGTGGGCCTGGAGCGGCTGGCGCGCATGGGGATGCTGGAGTCACGAGGGCCCCGGCGTTGGCGTTTCGAGCACACCACGCTGCGCGAGGCCTTCGCCGCGCAACTCCCGGGAGCGTTGCGGCGCCGCATCTGCGGTTCCGCGTTGAGCGCCCTTCCCGAAGCTCCCATGCCACGCAGGGCCCGCTGGGCGGAGGCCGCCGGGGAGACGCTCCTGGCGTTGGAGCTCCACCATGCGATGGCGGAGTCCAGTCGCCGAGGCTACCGGCTGCTGGAAGCCGAGCGTCACTACTCGGCCGCGCTGGCGCTGCTGCCTCGCGAGTACGACGTGCTCAGGCTGGTGCTGCTCTCGGGCCGAGGCCGCGTGCGCTATCGGCTCCAGCGCATCGACGACGCGCTGGAAGACCTGCGCGAGGCTCGACGTGTGGCCGTCGCCCGTGGGTCCGTGGTGCGAGAGGCGGACCTGCTCCTGGAGGAAGCCACCGCGCTGGACTGGCGGGACGAGACGGAGGACGCCATCGCATTGCAGGAGCAGGCCCTGCGGTTGCTGGGCGAGCCCGTGCCCTCGGACCTGGCGGCACGTCACGCCCTGGCGCGCGCGCGGGTCTTCGTGAGGCGTGAGGACATCGCGGGAGCCATCACTCCGTTGGAGGAAGCGGTGGCCATGGCCCGTTCCACGCGCGACGAGGAGACGGAGGCCATCGCGCTGGCGATGCTCGGCGCGATGCTGGGGTGGACCGGCCAGCTCGAGGACTCCGCGCGACGCTTCGACGAGGCCATCGCCCTGTGCGAGTCCACGGGCGACACGCTGCATCTGGGCGTCGCGCTCAACAATCGGATGGTGCTGCACGTCCAGCGGCGCGACGTGGCGGGCGCGCGAGGAGACCTGGAGCGCGCGGTGAGCCTGGGGCGCGAGCTGGGCAACGTGCAGATCGAACGGACCTCCGCGTTCAACCTCGCGTTGCTCCTGGCGTACCAGGGGCGCGCGGCGGAAGCACTGCCACTGGCGCGACGCGCGGGCGTGCTCAGTCAGCGGTTCTTTCCGCGCTCCATGGCCCAGGATGCGCTGCTCGTGGCGCGCCTCTGCTGCGAGCTGAGTGACCTGGCGGAGGCGGCTCGACAGCTGACGTGGCTGGAGGAGTCGACTTCGCTCGCGAGCATGTCACCGGCGGACCAACTCATGAGCTCCGTGGTGCGACGTGTGGTGGATGAGTCGTCGGGTGAACGGCCCTATACCCGCGCCTTCTGGGAGGAGCGGGTGGACTCCGCCAGGACGCGGATGACACCGGACGAACGGATGGAAGTCCTCATCTGGGCGGCACGCGCGGCCCGGGCGGCAGGCGATGACGAGGCACTGCGCGCGAGAGTCACGGAGGTCGAGGACATCGCGCACGAGGCGCCGCTCTGGACGGAGCGCGTCCGGGGACTCGTGACGGATGGGCTCGGCGGCCGGGAGAAGCCTGGCGCGTGACGAATGACGTCCGGAGACAGGCGGAGCGGGCCCGTGTTCGCAGCGAACGCGCGGGCCACTGGCCGGATGGCTCTCGGCCGGTCGCTCGTGACAAGCAGGGACAGGAGGCGGGAGGAGCCCGGCCCGTGCTAGCAGGAATCGGGGAGCGTGGATGGCCGAGATGAACGAGCGAGACGGCGCGGGGAGTCACGCGCAGGTCTCCCTGTATGGTGACGAGTTGGAGCCGGGAGCCCTCGTCGGTCCGTGGGTGGTGGAGTCCCGGGCCCACTCGGGTGTCACCGCGTCGCTCTATCGCGCCACCCATGTGGACACTCGTGCTCCCGCCGCCGTGAAGGTCGTGCGGGCCCATTTCAACCACGTGAGCGAAGTCCTCAAGCGCTTCAAGCAAGAAGCCGACACGCTCCAGACACTTCAGCATCCACACATCGTGCGCGTGCTCGAATACGGGGAACTGCGCGACGGACGCCCCTGGCTCGCCATGGAGTGGCTGGAAGGCGAGAGCCTGGACCGATGGCTCGCGCGCCGTGGACCCTTCTCGCTCGCGGAAGCCCACACGGTGATGGAGGAACTGGGGAGCGCGCTGGCACATGCCCACGGGCAGGACGTGCTGCACCGCGACCTGAAGGCCCAGAACGTCATGCTCCTGCCGCGCGCGGAGGGCTTCACCGTGAAGCTCGTCGACTTCGGCATCGCCAAGGTGGCACCCGCCGAAGGCAGCGCGGGCCTGACGAGCGCGGGCGCGGTGCTGGGAACCCCGGTGGCCATGGCTCCGGAGCAGATCCTCGGCCAGCCCGTGGACGTGCGCGCGGACCTGTATGCGCTCGGTGTGCTGCTCTATCAACTGCTCACGGGGAAGCTCCCCTTCACCGGAGAGAGCGCGGTCGAAATCGAGGAGCAGCACCTGCACGCGCCTCCACCCCGGCTGAGTGAGAGCGTGCGGGTTCCTCCCGCCCTGGAGGCCCTGGTCCGACGCTGTCTCGCGAAGCGCCCCGACGAGCGTTGGCCGGATGTCACGACGTTCCTCTCGGCGCTGCGCGCGGCGCTCGCCCCCGTGGACGAAGCGACCTGGGCCGCCGGGCTCTACCTGGACCTTCGTTTCCCGGCGTCACACGAAGACCCCACGGACGATGCGCTGGACGCGAGGGACACGGCCTTGGAATCGAGCCGCGAGCTGCTGGAGTCCGCGGGTTGGACGCTGGCCGTGGAAGGCGGCAATGCCCTCCTCGCCTGGCGCGAGCTTCCCTCGGAGGCACCAGCGCGGACCGTCGAGCGCACCGCGTGTCGGAGGCTGGCACAGCAGGTCCTCACGCGAGCGATGGCCCTCGCTGGCGACGCGCTCGAGACACGGCTCTATCTCCACGCCGCGCCTGGCGAGCTTTCAACGAACTCGCAGGGCGGGCGACTCGTGAGCGGCCCCCTGTCCCGATTGGAGGGCTGGGCCACCGGGGGCGCACCGGGTGTGGTGACGGAGCGAGACGCCGACTGATTCGGCTCAGGTCCGCAGGCCGCGTCGACGAAGCAGGCGGTACAGGTACACGCGGTCCATGTCCGCGGCGGTGGCGGCCTGCGACACCTTGCCGCCGTGGAGCTGCATCAGCGCATCCAGGTACTCACGCTCGAAGATTTCGAGCGCCCGGCGACGCGCCTCCGCATAGGGCTGTTTGGGGTCCACCATGCTCCCGAGGACGCCCTGCGCACCAATCTGCTCCGTCGTCGGAGGCATGGCGTCCTGGAACACGAGGCAGCGCTCCAGGTGGTTTCGCAGCTCGCGCACGTTGCCGGGCCATGCGGCGTGCTGGAGCTGGTCGATGAATTCGGGCGTGCTCAGGGCCGCGACATGCTCGGGCTCCGCGCCGAACGCGGCCAGGATGCGCTCGGCGATGAGGGGGATGTCCTCGGGACGCTCCCGCAACGAAGGGATGAGGATGCGCACCACCGCGAGCCGGAAGAACAGGTCCGGACGGAAGCGACCCGCGTTCACCTCCGCGCGCAGGTCTCGATGGGTCGCCGCGATGACCCGCACGTTGACGGGCTGATACGTGTTCGAGCCCAGCCGACGAATCTCGCGCTGCTCCAGCACGCGCAGCAGCTTCGGCTGAAGCTCGGACGGCAGCTCGCCCACTTCGTCGAGGAAGATGGTGCCGCCGTCGGCCTCCTCGAAGGCGCCGATGCGCCGCTGGAGCGCGCCCGTGAAGGAGCCCTTCTCGTGGCCAAACAGCTCGCTCTCCAGCAGGTTGCCGGGGATGGCGCCGCAGTCGACGGTGAGGAACGGGCCGGACGCACGGGCTCCCGCGCGATGGATGGCCAGGGCCGCGCGGCTCTTCCCCGTCCCTGTCTCTCCTTCGAGCAGCACCGTCGCATCACTGGCGGAGGCGCGCTCCATGAGCGCGAAGCTCGCGCGGGAGACGACGGAGGTGCCCACCAGTTCGCCGAAGAAGCTGCGCTCGGAAATCTGGAGGCGATTGCTCTCCGGGCTGAAGTCGAAGCGCACGCTGACGCGGCCCAGGCGAAGTACGCTGCCACCGCGCAGGTACGCCTCGCGCACGTGGACGCCGTCGAGCACCGTGCCGTTGAGACTGTCCAGGTCCCTCACGCGCGCGCCATCGCGGTCGACCCGCACCTCGCAGTGGAAGCGCGAGACGGTGGGCTCCTCGATGACGAAGTCATTGAGGGCGTGCGAGCCGATGGAGAAGGTGTCGGCGTTGGAGTCCTTGGACTGCCCGGGCTGCGGGCCCTCCAGGACGGTGAAGCGGAAGCGACGGACGGCACCGGTGAAACCAGGGCGACCGGAGCCGGTGGGCCGAGTCTGCTGGGCGTCCTCGCCCTTCGAGGGGGTGCGGTCCGCCCCGGGGGGCCGCTCGGAGATGCTCATGGGCGCCCCACGCTAGCACGGTAGGATGCGCCCATGGCCTCCCTCCATTTTCTCGGCGCCGCCGGAACCGTGACGGGCTCGAAGTTCCTCCTCGAGCATGATGGCAAGCAGGTCCTCGTCGACTGCGGGCTCTTCCAAGGCCAGAAGGAACTGCGTCAACGCAACTGGGAGCCACTGCCCCTGCCCGCGCGGGAGATCGACGCCATCGTCCTCACGCATGCCCACATCGACCACACCGGTGGGCTCCCCCGGGTGGTTCGAGAGGGCTACAACGGCCCCATCTACACCACGCCGGGCACGCGGGATTTGACGGCCTTGTTGCTGCCGGACTCCGCGCACCTGCACGAGGAGGAGGCCCGCTATGCGAACAAGGAGGGCTACTCCAAGCACCGCCCCGCCCTGCCCCTCTACACGGTGCCCGACGCCGAGCGCGCGGTGGAGATGATGGAGACCTTCGGCTACGAGCGGCCGAAGGAAATCCTCCCCGGTATCACCCTCACCTTCTACCGGGCGGGCCACATCCTGGGCTCGGCGGTGTGCGTGTTCGATTTGAAGAGCACGCGTCAGCGCGTGGTCTTCAGTGGGGACCTGGGGCGCTACAACGCGCCCATTCTCAGAGACCCGCAGAGCGTGGACTCGGCCACGACGCTGGTGGTCGAGAGCACCTATGGAGACAGGCAACACCGCGACACGAAGCCCGTGGATGCGCTGTGCGAAGCGGTGACGGGCGCCTTTGAGCGGGGTGGAGTGGTGGTGATTCCCGCGTTCGCGGTGGGACGCACGCAGGAGATACTCTTCCACCTGCGCAATCTGGAAGAGGCGAAGCGCATTCCAGAAGTGGATGTGTTCGTCGACTCGCCCATGGCGTGTGACGCGACGCCGCTGTACCTGATGCATCCCGAGGAACATGACCTGGTGATGAAGTCGATAGTGGAGCGCGGGGCGTCTCCGCTGGCGACTCGGAGGACTCGGTTCGTCACGTCCGCGAAGGAGAGCAAGCAACTGAACCAGCACCAGGGGCCCGCGGTCATCATCTCCGCGTCCGGCATGGCCACGGGTGGACGGGTGCTGCACCACCTGAAGCACCGGCTGCCGGACCCGCGCAACACGGTGCTCTTCGTGGGCTATCAGTCCGTGGGTTCGCGAGGTCGGCGGCTGCTCGATGGCGAGAAGGAGACCCTCATCCACGGGCAGCGTGTGCCGGTGGCCGCGGAGATCCACACGGTGAGCGGCTTCTCGGCGCATGCCGACTGGACGGAGACGATGCGCTGGATGGAGGGCTTCGATTCTCCGCCGCGCCAGACGCTGCTGGTCCACGGTGAGCCGGAGGCACTGGAGGCACTCCGGCGGCGCGTGCAGGCCAAGAGCTGGAACGCCTACGTGCCTGGGTACATGGAGAAGGTGGAGCTGGAGTTGGCGGTCTGAGCCGTCGGCTAGGACTTCTCGGTGCGGGCGCCTGTCCGCACCGACCAGCGGACGATGAAGGCCGGTCCGTCCTTGGCGTGACCGGATACGTGCGCCAGCAAAGCGGGCCGAGCGTCACCGGTCCAGAGGCTCACGAAGTCGCCCATCCACCAGTGGGCCAGGGAGCGCGCGGCGCGAGCCACCGTCTCCCGTGACACTTCGGACAGCGAGCGCTGGTCTTCCATCAGCTCGCGCACGAGTCGAGCGGGAAGCAGCCAGCACTCGGCGCGAGGGATGGGTGGAACGAGGAAGAGACAGAAGGCGGCGTCGGTCCGCGAGAGCATTCCATCGAGTTGCTCACGTCCGAGCTTGAAGTGAGGCAGCCACTGCCCTTCACCACGTTGCTCCAGCTTCACCACCTGCACGAGCACCGCGCGTTCGGTGCGCACGAAGCCGTCGACGTCCGCATCGAGGACGAAGGCGACCTCGGGTCCGGAGGTGGGCCGAGAGGCGGCGCCCTTCGCGGCTCGCTTCCTCTTCGGCGCTCGTGGATGAGAGGGAGCCTCCGTCGGCGTTGCCTCCTCGACCCACCGTGACTCGGCGGCGGAGGTCGTCCCCGGAGCGAGCAACGGGGGCAGTGGTTCCGTGCAGTCGGGTGGATTCTCGGCGGGTGTCGCCGAATCTAGAGGAACGTCGTGTCCGGGCGAGACGAATACCTGAGCATCGTCGGCTCCTGAGACCTCCGTAAGTTCGCCGGAGTGCTCGCCAGGAGTCACCGCCTCGGAAGCAGTGGCCTCGGCGGGCTGTTCTCCCCACTGCGCTGCGTCCATTCCATCGACTTCGTGCTCACCGTGCGGCCTCTCGTCGGACACGAGCGCTGCGTTCTGGCCTGCGACAGAACGAGCCCCCAGAGCCCCTTCGTCCGAAGCAGCCACATCGTCACGCGTATCCGCCGAAGGCGCTTCAGCCAAGACACTCAACGCACGCCCAGCTGAAGTGGCTTCGTCGGAAGCAACCCCGTCGCCCTGCGTGTCCGCCAAAGGAGATTCGACCTCAGCCGTCGGCGTGCGCTCGATTGGCCCGGCTTCGTCAGAACCACCAACGTCAGCCCGCGTCTCTGACAGCGGTACTTCGGCCTGGAGAACCAAGGCGCTCACATCACCCGGTCTGCCATCAGCCCCAGAAACGTCCGCGGGCTCATCTGCCAGAAGTTCGGCGCCCTCATTGCTCTCTGGGCTCTCGCCCAGAGTCTTTTCATCGGGAACGACAACATCCGGAGGCGCATCTAGCGCGCTCGAATCCTCCGGCCCTTCGCCGGCGAGAGCGCCATCCGCGAACGGTCGCACGGTCTCCGCCCCTGCCACGTCCCCGCGATGAGCGTCCTCGTCGCTCGCGATATCGACCGCCACCTCTGTGGCGGTTCCCTCAACCTCGGCAGTGGGGGCATGCGCGTCCGCACTCGCCAACGCGCTGGCCTCACCGCCAACCTGTCCTTCCGTCGGAGGAAGCGGCTCCTCGGGCACGATGTCCGCCACGCGGCGAACCGTCAGCTCGAAGTCCAGAGGCGGCGGCTGCCCTTGCGCCAGCAAGGTCAACAGGTCCGCCTTCACACGACCCATCTCCCCACTCAGGCCCTCCAGCAGCGAGGCAACCAGTTCCTCCGTGTCCTCACGGAACCGCTCCGGGTAACGCGTGGCGAAGTCCGTCTCCACCCGAGTCACCGCGCCCAGCAGCAACTCCTCCAGGTCGCGATCTCTCAGCCACGTCCGCCCAGCCAGCGGCACCGCGCGAGTCACATGCAAGTGCCGCAGTGCCTCCGTCAGCGAAGCCGGAGCGACCGCGCCCGTGGGCTTCACGCCGGGCCCTTCCTTGCCCGTGCCCTGAAGCCACCGCTGCAACGTGCGCACCCGCAACCGCACTCGCGACGACGGGTGGTCCTTCAGCTTTCGCACCTGCCGTCGGTCCGTCTCCGTGCGCAGGAGCGACAACACCGTCAGCTCCGCCTCGGACGACGCCGCATCCGGCGCGCACCACAGGAAGAACTCGATGGCCGCCTTGCGCAGCATGGGCTTGCGCCCCACCCGCTCCGCCACGTCCTCGCGCCACGCCGCCAGTTCGTCCATCCCCGGTCGCGCGTCCACCGCCACCAGGCGAGGCCACAGGTCCGCGCACTCCTCCGCCAACCAACACAACTGCACGAAGCCAGGAGCCAGCGGTTCCAGCTTCGCCCGCGTCCGCTTGCGCCGCTCGAACGCATCCGTCAGGCCCTTGCGGACCGACGCACGGAACAGCCGTTCCTCCAACCACACCAGGGCCAGCACGAGCCCGGGCTCACCCTTGCGCAGCGTGGCCTGACAGTGGTCCAGCACGAACCGCACGGGCTCCAGGCTCGCGGCCACCTCGAAGTCGCTCCCCACCAGCGCGCCCATCGCCCCGCGCAGCCCATCCACCGGCGGCGCATCGAAGCGCGCGAGCAGCTCGCACAGGTTCTCCACCACGGACGTCGGGCCGCCGACTTCCAAGGTCCGCGCCAGCAACAAGCCCGCGCGAGCACACCACTCCGGCTCCTTGCGGCCATTCGGATAACACGCCAGGAAGCCGCGCATCGCACCGCGGCCGTCAGGCGAAGTCGCCAGGGCGAACAGCCGCTCCGCCAGTACCTCCGACGCCTCCTGCCAGGGAATGCGCGAGGCCCGAGTCCGGATGAAGTCCGCGAGCCTGTCCCGTCCCGCCTCGGCGGTCGCCGGCAGGAGCGCGCGAAGCTGCTCCAACATCCCGATGGCCTTCGCTCCCGTGGCCATCACCCGCTTGAGGTCCACCTCCACGCTGTCCTGGAACCGCAACGCCCGCCCATCGAACGAGCACGAGACGTCTCCCACCAGGGTCGCCAGCGAGTCCGGGTGCCGCTTGAGGTAGCGCGTCAGCACCGTCGACACGGAGGCTTCGGTCTCCCGTCGCACCCGCCCCGTGATTTCCGCGTCTCCCGCCGCTCCAAGCACGTCCAGCATCTGGGCCTGTCGCGACAGCAGGCGCTCCAGCAATCCCGGTGGCGGCGCCGCATACGGCCACAGCAGTTCGCTGCACGAGCCCACCAGGAACAACAACTCCGCGAGCCCCCGCGCGCCCGCGGCCACGCGCTCCCACGCTGCGAGCTGCGCCTGGTTGCGCTCGTCCAGCGAAGCTCCACGCACCCACTGCGCGAAGGACTCCGTCCATTGCGCGGACGCCGACACCGCCTCGGCATCGGGCGTGCGCGAGACTCCCTCATAAAGCGGCCGGAGCGACTCCGGCCACGCGGCCTCACCGGACGGCTGCATGCGCGCTCACGGACCTCATGAAGTCGAACCCTCGACCAGGGCCGGCGCGTCCACGGACGGCGCCACGGTGATGACCACGGACTTCGAAGCAGGCGTGCGACTCTTCTCAGCGAAGCTGTCCACCGGCACCAGCACGTTCGTCTCGGGGAAGTACGTCGCCGCACACCGACGCGGGATGTTGTACGGCACCACCACGAACCTCCGGGCCACGCGAGTCTCTCCCTGGAAGTGGCTCGTCAAGTCCACCACCTGTCCCTCGGAGAGGCCTCGCTCCTGGATATCCTTCGGGTTCATCAGCACCACGCGCCGACCTCCCCGAATGCCACGGTACCGGTCATCCAATCCATACACCGTGGTGTTGAACTGGTCATGCGTCCGCAGCGTCATCATCAACAACTGCCCGGGCTCCAGCTCCTCGCGAGGCATGGCGTGCACCGTGAAGTGCGCCTTGCCGCTCGCGGTGGTGAAGCGTCCCTCGCGAGGCCCATTCGGCAGGAAGAACCCTCCGGGCTCGCGCACGCGACGATTGAAATCACCAAAGCCCGGGATGACTCGAGCGATCATGTCCCGGACACGGTCGTAGTCCTCCACCATCGACCGCCACGGCACCTTCGAGCGCGAGCCCAGCACCGCCTCGGCCAGCCGCGCGACGATGTCCGGCTCACTGAGCAGGTGCTCTGACGCTGGAGCCACCGCGCCGCGCGTGGCATGCACCACGCCCATCGAGTTCTCCACCGTGACGAACTGCGCCCCACCCGCCTGCACGTCCCACTCGGTACGCCCCAGGCACGGGAGGATGAGCGCCCTGCGCCCATGCACCAGATGCGCACGGTTGAGCTTGGTGGAGACATGCACGGTGAGCCGGGTGCGCCGCAAGGCCCGCGCCGTGAGTTCCGTGTCCGGCGTGGCCGACAGGAAGTTGCCGCCCATCGCGAAGAACACCCGGACCCGGCCCTCGTGCATGCCGTGGATGGTGTCCACCACGTCCAGGCCATGGTGGCGCGGAGGCTCGAAGTCGAGTTCCCGGGCCAGCGCGTCCAGGAACTCGGCCTTCGGCCGCTCCCAGATGCCCATGGTGCGGTCCCCCTGCACATTGCTGTGGCCGCGCACCGGGCAGACACCCGCGCCGGGCTTGCCAATGCTGCCCCGCAGCAACGTGAGGTTGACGATCTCCTGGATGTTGGCGACCGCGTTGCGGTGCTGGGTGAGCCCCATGGCCCAGCAGAAGATGATGCGCTCGGACCGGGCGAGCAGCTCCGCCGCCTCGAGAATCCGCGCGCGCGGCACACCGCTGCGCTCCACCACGTCGTCCCAGCTCACTTCAGCGAGGTGGGCCGCGTACGCCTCGAACCCGAGCGTCTTGTCCTCGATGAACGAGCGCGCCACCACCGTGCCGGGCTTCAGCGCCTCCAAGTCCAACAGCGCCTTGCCCAAGCCCTGAAGCAGCGCCACGTCCCCGTTGATGCGCACCTGGAGGAACTGGGTGTTGAGCGCCGTACCCGGACCGAGGAGCTGGAACACCTCCTGCGGGTGCTTGAAGCGATTGAGCCCCGTCTCGGGCAGCGGGTTGATGCTGACGATTTCGCAGCCCCGGCGCGCGGCGGCCTGGAGCGTGGTGAGCATGCGCGGATGGTTGGTGCCCGGGTTCTGCCCGATGACGAAGATGGCTTGCGCCTGGTCGAAGTCCTCCAGCGTGACGGTGCCCTTGCCAATGCCGAGCGTCTCGCTGAGCGCAGTGCCACTGGACTCGTGGCACATGTTCGAGCAGTCCGGCAGGTTGTTCGTACCGAACTGCCTCACGAACAACTGGTACAGGAACGCGGCCTCGTTGCTGGTGCGTCCCGACGTGTAGAAGCATGCGGCGTCCGGCGTCTCCAGCGCGTGGAGTTCCTCGGCGACGAGCGCGAAGGCGTCCTCCCACGAGATGGGCGCGTAGTGCGTGGCGCCCTCGCGCAGCACCATCGGGTGCGTGAGTCGTCCCTGCTTGCCCAGCCAGAAATCGGACTGCGCACACAGCTCCGCCACGCTCCACTGACGGAAGAAGTCGGGCGTCACGCGCTCCGTCGTGCCCTCTTCCGCCACCGCCTTGGCGCCGTTCTCACAGAACTCCGCCACGGAGCGATGTCCCGGGTCCGGCCACGCGCACCCCGGACAGTCGAAGCCGTCCTTCTGGTTGACCTTGAGCAGCAGGCGCGTGCCACGCACGACCCCCATCTCCCCCCACGCATGCTTCATCGTGGAGATGACGGCGGGAATACCGCCCGCGACCCCGGACAAGGGGCCCACCAGGGGAGCCCGCGGCTCCTCGGGCGGCTGAACGGGAGGAAGCAGCGGCGTCAGCGCCGAGGCGGGTGCGCCCTGCCTCTCCTCGTCGTCCCGCTGTACTTCGGCCATGCCCCGCCCTCCAGATGCCATGCGGACGATTGCCCGACCGTGGCGCGCGCGAGTCTACCCCTCCCGGGCCTCGCGGGTATGTCTGCTCGAAGCGTCCCCTCTCGTTGTCCTCATTCCCGCCCGGCCCGTGCCTGGACGGCCGACAGGGCGAGGCTGCGTTGCCAGCGATGCACACGGTCAAAACCCTCTGGAGACAGGGCCCACGGGCGAGCCGATACGCAAGGAGACGCACGACATGAGCAGGCGCCATGAGGACTCCGGCAGGCGAGGCGGAGAGCGACACGGTCGGGGGGCCTCCCACGAGGACCATGAGGGGAGGCGCCATTCGGGCAGGGGGCCGGACGAGCACGGGAGGCACACGGAAGGGGCCGACCCACGAGGCCCACCCCGCCGCGAACACCACGAGCACCACCCGAGACCCGGCCGGGACTCCCACCGCTCGGACTGGGATGCGCGCCGAGACTACGAGCACCCGTCGAGGGACTTCGCTCGCGACAGCAGCTACCGCACGATGCGGGGCGACCGCGACACGCTCGACTACGAAATCGACCGGGACTTCGGTGACGCCGCGCGGGAGCTGGACAAGGCCCGGGAGTACGGCCGGGATTATGACCGCGAGCACGAGCTGGACCGTCGTGCCCGACTTCTCGACCCCGAGCGGATCGCCCGGCGGCCGGGGTACAGCCCCAGCGGCGTCTTCCGCGACCTTGGTGAAGGTGACCCTCGCATCGGGCGGGGCGACGAGCGCCTCCGACGAAGGGGCCCCTCCGAGGAAGGTGGCCGACAGGGTCCGCGCGGCGCGCCCGCTGGAGCACATCGTCAGGGCGCCGTTGGGCATGGACATTCGCGCCATGGCCTGCGCGGCTCCGATTCATGGGACGAGCCCGAGGCCTGGATGGATGAACTGCGGGAGCTGGGGCCTCGCGACCGGCCGGCGGAAGCAGACGTGCGGCAGGGCGGCACCCAGCCTTCGGGCCATGGGCCGGGCATCGAGAACATGGCCCCGCCCCAGCAGGGCTTCTCCACCAGCATGTCGCGCGGAGACGACCACGACATGGGCCACGGCGGCTTCCTCGGCGGTGGCTACCGACCTCGTGCCCCGTCACGCCCCACGGGGCGCGGCCCGCGCGGCTACCAACGCGGCGACGACCGCATCCGCGCGGACATCTGCGACCACCTGATGCGCGCATGGATGGACTCCGCCGACGTGGACGTCCAGGTGGAAGCCGGCGTGGTGACCCTGCTTGGCCGCGTGCGAGGTCGCGACGAGAAACGCGCCATCGAGGACGTCGCCGAAGCGGTACTCGGCGTGAAGGAGGTCCTCAACCACCTGCGCCTCCACCCGAGCGAGGGGGCGTCGCACCCGCCCGCGTCCCGGGCGCCGCTCGACTCACCGGAGCTGGACTCGGAGGAGGACGGCTCGTTGCACTCCTGAGACGAGTCTCGGCCCCGCGCGTCATGAATCCGGCCCCGTCCCACCTGGGGACGGGATTTTCCGGGCCTCCATCGGACACTGTGGCGGCGGGCCTCACGGTGCTGTCCCCGCGCCGCGCGGGTTCGGCTAGTGTGCCGGGCCTTTCCGCCAGCCACACCTCAGGAGCCTGTTCATGTCCCGCGTCATCCGCGCCCCCCGTGGTTCCACCCTCTCGTGCAAGGGTTGGGTCCAGGAGGCCGCGCTCCGGATGTTGATGAACAACCTCGACCCGGATGTCGCCGAGCGCCCCGAGGACCTCGTCGTCTACGGCGGCACCGGCAAGGCCGCCCGCGACTGGCCGTCCTTCGACCGCATCGTCTCCAGCCTGCAGAGCCTCTCCGATGAGGAGACGCTGCTCGTCCAGTCCGGCAAGCCCGTGGGTATCTTCCGCACGCACCCGGATGCGCCGCGCGTGCTCATCGCCAACTCCAACCTCGTGGGCCGCTGGGCCAACTGGGAGCACTTCCACGAGCTGGAGAAGAAGGGGCTGATGATGTACGGCCAGATGACGGCCGGCTCGTGGATCTACATCGGCACCCAGGGAATCCTCCAGGGCACCTACGAGACGTTCGCCGCAGCAGGCCGCTTCCACTACGGCACCGAGGACCTGGCCGGCCGGCTCATCCTCTCCGGAGGACTGGGAGGCATGGGCGGCGCGCAGCCGCTGGCCGCCACCATGAACAACGCCGTGTTCCTCGGCGTGGAGATCGACCCGTGGCGCGCCCAGCGTCGCGTGGAGACGCGCTACCTGGACGTGGTGGCCAGGGACATCGACGAGGCGCTGGCCCTCGCGAAGGACGCGCAGCAGAAGCGCGTGGGCCGCTCCATCGGCATCATCGGCAACGCGGCCTCGGTGTTCCGCGAGCTGTACCGCCGGGGCATCAAGCCGGACCTCGTCACGGACCAGACGAGCGCGCACGACCCGCTCCACGGCTACATCCCCACGGACCTGTCCCTGGAGGCCGCCGCCGAGCTGCGCACCCGGGACCCCGAGGGCTACGTGCGACGCGCGCGCGAGTCGATGATTCAGCACGTGGAGGCGATGAACGACTTCCAGCGCGCTGGCAGCCACGTGTTCGACTACGGCAACAACCTGCGCGGCCAGGCGCAGCTGGGCGGCATGGAGAACGCCTTCGAGTTCCCCGGCTTCGTGCCCGCGTACATCCGCCCGCTGTTCTGCGAGGGCATGGGCCCGTTCCGCTGGGTGGCGCTGTCCGGCGACCCGGAGGACATCCGCCGCACGGACCGCGCGGTGCGCGAGCTGTTCCCGCAGAAGGCGTCGCTCCAGCGCTGGCTGACCATGGCGGAAGAGCGCGTGGCGTTCCAGGGCCTGCCGGCGCGCATCTGCTGGCTGGGCTACGGCGAGCGCGCGAAGGCGGGCCTCGCGTTCAACGAGCTGGTGCGCAAGGGCGAGGTGAAGGGGCCCATCGTCATCGGGAGAGACCATCTGGACTGCGGCTCGGTGGCGTCGCCCAATCGCGAGACGGAGGCGATGAAGGACGGCACGGACGCGGTGGCGGACTGGCCCATCCTCAACGCGCTGGTGAACGCGGTGAACGGCGCGTCGTGGGTGTCCTTCCACCATGGCGGCGGCGTGGGCATGGGGTATTCGATGCACGCCGGACAGGTCATCGTCGCGGACGGGACGGCGGAGGCCGCGCGCCGCATCGAGCGCGTGCTCACCAGCGACCCCGGCATGGGCGTGCTGCGCCACGCGGACGCCGGCTACCCGGAGGCCATCGAGGTGGCCAAGGAGCGCGGCGTGAAGATTCCGGGCATCACCGTGTAGCCTCCGGAGTCGCCATGCCCCACCCCGCGCGCCCGAGAGTCGTCCTTCCCCTGGCCCTTGCTCTCGGTGTGCTCGCGGGGTGTGCCCCGACGGCCGTCGGACCCATGGTCATGCGCCTGGGTCCGGGGGCCGCGGAGCAGCGCATGATCCAGGCAGGCATCCGCAGCGGCCCCCGCCTCAGCGCGCCCATCGCCGGCACGCAAGGGGTCGTCAGCGTCGACGAGCGCTTCCGGGGAGACGACGCGAGCTTCTCCACGCAGCAGTGGGGACTCGCGTTCGACGCCGCGATGACGTGGCCGCTCACGGAGCGGCTGCACCTGCACACCGGCATCCAGGGCGAGATGTTCCTGCCCCTGCCCGTGCCGGGCTACGGCGTCTACGCGGGCGCGTCGTATTACCTCGGCTCGGAGCAGCTAGGCGTGGCGCCCTCGTTCGCGCTGCGAGGGGCGTCCGACTTCGGCATCACCTCCAGCAAGGGCGGGCCGGGCAGCATGGCCGGCGCGGAGGCGACGTGTGCCTTCAGCTTCTCGCCGGAGCCGGGCGTGTCCGTGGGATTGGTGCCCTTCGTCGCGGTGCACACGCTCGCTTCGCATGGCACGAGCCAGGGCTCCTTGTATTACGGCGGAGTGGTCGCCGCCCGCTTCACGTGGAGGTGGTTGGACACGCTGGAGCTGTCCGGCGGTTTCGGCCGGGCGAAGGTTGGCAACAGCGCGAGCTGGAACGTCCCCATCGTGGGCGTACGCGGAGGTCGTTGACGCAATGGATGCGCTGGAGCTGCTGGTCCGCAACACGTCCGAGGTCCTCACCCTGGAAGGCACGCACCGCGAGCGCGCGGAGACAGCGCTCACGCCGAAGCCCGGCGCCTGCGTGGGCGTGCGCGAAGGCCGCATCGCCTTCGTGGGCGCGGAGTCGGAGCTGCCCTCGGGGGCCGTGATTTCGAGCACGGTGGTGCTGGATGCCGAGGGAGGCTTCGTGGGCCCGGGCTTCGTGGACCCGCACACGCACCTCGTCTTCGCGGGAGAGCGCTCCGCCGAGTTCGACCTGCGCAACCAGGGCGCCACGTACCTGGAAATCGCCAAGGCCGGCGGCGGCATCGTGAGCACCGTGCGCGCCACACGCGCCGCCAGCGAGGACGAGCTGGTGCGCCTGGCCCTGCCCCGCGTCCAGCGACTCCTGGAGCAGGGCGTGACGGTGGCCGAGGTGAAGAGCGGCTACGGGCTCGACTTGGAGAACGAGCTGAAGATGCTGCGCGCGGTGCGCAGGCTCGGCGCGCTGACGCCCGTGGAACTGGTGCCCACGCTGCTGTGCGCGCACGCCATCCCCCAGGAATACCGCGAGCGCCGCGAGGACTACGTCCACCTCTGCATCGAGGAGATTCTTCCCGCCGTCGCCCGAGAGGGCCTGGCGCGCTTCTGCGACGTCTTCGTGGAGGACAGCGCCTTCACCGTGGACGAGGCCCGCCGCATCCTCACCACCGGCCGCGCGCTGGGACTCGTGCCGCGTCTTCACGCCGACCAGCTCACCGCCCGAGGCGCCTCCGAGCTCGCCGCGGAGCTGGGCGCCGCCACCGCCGACCACCTGGAGCAGGTCACCGACGCCGGCATGCGCGCCCTCGCCGACGCCAACGTCACCGCCGTGCTCGTGCCCACCTCCACCCTCTTCCTGCGCATGCGCCCCTACGCGCCTGGACGCCGACTCCGCGACGCGGGCCTCAACATCGCTTTGGGCACCAACGTGAATCCGGGCTCGGCCATGAGTGAAAACACGGCCTTGGCGCTGGGACTGGCGTGTCTGGAGAACGGGCTGAGCGCGGCGGAGGCCTACTGGGCCGCCACGCGCGGCGCGGCGCTCTCATTGGGACTGCAACGACATGGTCGGCTGGCCGTGGGTGATGCAGGCGACCTGGTGCTGTTCAGTTGTGCGTCTTTCCGCCATCTGCCCTACCATTTAGGCGTAGGGCACGCGCGCACGGTCGTGAAGGCCGGGCGTGTCGTGGTGAGGCAGGAGCTGAATTCCTGCGGGTGAAGCGACGTCGTCTGGTGACACGTGCGTCGCACGGGAGGGCAAGAGAGCTTCCCGTCGGGGCCGGCCGTTATAAGTACCAACTGCAGCCATGTGCCGACTTTTTGGATTTCGTTCTTCAGTGCCTTCCGCCGTCCACCCTTCGTTGGTGACGGAGAAGAACTCGCTGCTCATCCAGTCGCGCGAGCACAAGGATGGGTGGGGAATCGCCGCGTACGGTGCGGAGGCGCTACCGCTGGTGGCCCACGGTGTGGGGCCCGCGCACAGTGACCCTGACTTCGAGCGGGTGAGCAGCCGTGTGTCCTCACACACGGTGGTGGCGCACATCCGGCTTGCGTCGGTGGGCGCGGTGGAGCTGCGCAACTCCCACCCCTTCCAGCATGGCCGGTGGACCTTCGTCCACAACGGCACGGTGCGGGAGTTCGCGAAGCACAGCGCCGAAATCGAAGCCCTCATCTGTCCCACGCTGCGCGCGGGCATCCAGGGCACCACGGACAGCGAGCGCTGCTTCTACGTCTTCCTGACCCGACTGGCCGCCCGGCATCCCATCGCCCATCCTGTCCCCGTGGAGGGCGTCGCCCGAGCGCTCGCGGAGACGATGAGCCTGGTGTCCGCCATCACCGACGAGCCGCAGGTGCAGCCGCGCTCGGCGATGAACTTCCTCGTCACCGACGGCGAGGTGATGGTGGCTTCGCGGCGCAACCGGACGCTCTTCGTGTCCACCGGTGGGGCTCGCTGCACCACGGGCGCCCTGCCCGAGGTGGGCACGCGGCTGGAGCAGCTCATCGTCTCCAGCGAGTCGCTGTGCGGCGGGCCGTACTGGACGCCCGTGGGCGAGGAGGACGTCATCGGCGTGGACGCCGGCCTCGTCTTCCATCGCTGGAGCGTGCCGGAGCTGGCGGGGGAGTTTCAGCCCCCCACGCCGGGCCCCACGCGCCACGCGGCCTGAGCGTCAGGGCACCACGGGAGGCTGAAGCTCGCGCAGCGCGGGCACCAGCTTCTCGCGGATGGCCACGACGCGCTCGAACAGCCAGAAGCCGAACGGCTGGATTTTCCCAGGCGCCGTGGGCTCCTCGGGCAGTTCGGGCTCGCTCTCGTTGAAGCGGTGGATGCCGTACTCCCCTTCGGTTGTCTGGGAGCGCCGGTCGAAGAGGAAGCTCGCGCCGTCGTGCCAGCCCCCGTGGAAGACGAGGGCCTGTGCGAGGCCCGGCACCGGCTCGTCCAGGATCTCCGCCAGCTCCTTCACGTTGTACTCGTGGGCGTTGATTTCGAGCACGCACGACCCGCCACCGCTGACGTTGCCGCTCAGGTGCGTCGTCACGTTGCTCGGTGCCATCGCCACCCACGTCGCGGTGCCGTAGCGGCGCGTGAAGTAGTCGAAGGAGGAACCCGCTGCGTCGACGGCCTCGGGCTTCGTCCATCGCCCGAAGCGCTTCTCGTGCATGGAGCGGAAGAACTCGCTGCCATGCCCCATGCGCTCGAGCCGAGCCCGGTCCTGGGTCGGGTCGATGAGTTCGACGACGAAGTGGCCCACCGGCAGCTTGTGGTGCAGTTCGGCGAGGAGGGCCACCGCGGCGTCCACGGCCTCGTGCGCCGTCGTGGGCCGGGCCACGGACGACAGCTCCACCCACGGCGATTGAGATGGGGGCGCGGGGTTCTCTTCCCGCGCGGGGGGCGTCGAGCACGTGAAGGCGGACAGGCCTTCCTGCTCCAGGTTGAAGAGCCGCTGCTCCACCGCGACGAGCGCCTCTTCACGCGTCGCGAACGGAGTGCGCTCCTCTTGAGAGGTCTTCTCCAGCCCCGCGACGCGCACGGAGACCGTGTGGAGCACCGCCCCGTCGACGCTCACCGTCTCGGAGCGAAGCAGTCCTGGCTGAGTGACGCGCAGTTCGCGCCGCACCAGCCTGTTGGAGGACACGTTCCATCCCAGGCCGGAGTGGAAGCCGAGACGGCCATAGTGGAGCACCAGGGCGTCGACCTCGGACAAGCGCACGCGCGACTGAGTCACGCGTCCGCCCAGCATTCCTCGCGTACAGAGGGCTCCGTCCTCGTAGAGCGCTACGTCCACGAAGAGGCCCTCAAGCCTCAACGCGAGGAAGTGCCGCTGGCGCGCCACGGACGGCGCGGGCATCGCGTTGAACTCGAGCAGGGTCTCCCGAGTCCACACCTGGAGCCGGTTCTCGCTGTCGTAGAACCAGCACTCCTCGGGCACGTCCCACACTCGCACCCTGTCTCCGGGCGCGATGGCTCGGCCGCGATTGAGTTCACGTATCGCCGAGTAGCTGCGCGCCATGCTCTCACTCCTCCAACATGAGGCCCTCGTGGGCCTGAAGTCGATGCGCTGCCCGACGCGGGCTCAGGGCAACCACGCCGTCAGCAGCGCCACCGACCGGACACCGAAGGCCTCCGCCTTGAGGGAGCGCGCATCCCCGCCCGCGTGGGCCAGGGTGACACGCAGGTGCTCGGTGGGCGCAGCCTCCGGCACTCGATCCAACCACTCCACCAGCACCGCGCCCTCCCCTCCGACCAGGTCCATGAAGCCCGTGGCGTAGAGGTCGTCGTAGCCCGTCAGGCGGTACAGGTCCGCGTGGTAGAGCGGAATCCTTCCCGAGTACGGATACACAATCGCGAACGTGGGGCTGGCCACCTCGGAGCGAGGCACATGCGCGCCCTCGGCGACTCCGCGCACCAGATGCGTCTTGCCCGCGCCCAGGTCACCAATCAGCCCCACGAAGTCGCCCGGCTCCAGAAGCCCGCCGAGCCGCACGCCGAGCCTATGCGTCTCCTCGGGTGAAGCCAGCGTCAGGGTCCGCGTCACCAACTCTCCGTCACTCATCGACCCCACCTCACCCACAGCTCGCAGAGGCCCTGCTCGATGAGGTCCCCCGCCACCAGGCCCAGCTGTCCGCGTCGAGCCGCGGCCAGGTCTCCCGCCAGTCCGTGCGAGTACACCGCCGTCCAGATGGCGTTGGGCAGAGCAATCGCCTGAGCCAGCAGGGCTCCACACACACCAGACAGCACGTCACCGGAGCCGCCCGTGGCCATGCCCGGGTTGCCCGTGGTGTTGATGAAGACGCGGCCATCCGAGTGCGCCGTCAACGTCCGGTCACCCTTGAGCACCACTGTCACGCCGAGTCCCGAAGCGAGTCGACTCACGACCTCCAGTCTCTGGGACTGGACCTCCCGGGTCGACTTACCTGTCAGCCGGGCCATCTCCCCCGGATGCGGCGTGAGGACCACCGGCCCCTTCGCGCGGCGCAGCACGGACAGGTCATCCGCCACGGCGTTCAAGGCGTCCGCATCCAGGACCGCCGGAATCTCCAGGCGCGACAGGAGCTCGCCAATCAGCGCGCCCGTCCCAGGCCCGCGTGGAATGCCCGGCCCCATCACGAGCGCGTCCTTGCCCTCGGCGGCGGCGAGCAGCGCGTCCAGGTCCCCCATGCCCAGAGGCCCCGCGGCCTCCAGCGGGATGCCCATGATTTCAGCCGAGTGCGACTGCACGGCCTCCAGCGCATCGCTCCGCGTGGCCACGGTGACGAGTCCCGCGCCGCTGCGCAGCGCCGCCTTCGACACCAGGGCCGCGGCGCCCGTCTTGCCCCGACTGCCCGCGACGACCAGGACATGGCCGTACGTGCCCTTGTGCGTGTCCGCCTTGCGCACCGGCAGGGTGTCGCGCGCGTCGGACTCCTCGACCACGAAAAGCTCGGCGCCGGATACCTCGCGAGCGGACGCGCCGCCCATGCCGATGTCCACCCGCCGCACGCGTCCGCACAGCGTCGCGCCGGGCTCCAGCACCTGCCCTGGCTTGAGGAAGCCGAAGGCCACCGTGGCATCCGCCTCCACGCAGGGCGAGAAGGACTCGCCCGTGTCGCTCTGGAGGCCGGACGGCACATCCGCCGCGACGACCCTGGCACCCGCGCGCCGCCAGCGCTGGATGGCGGAGATGGCCTCCGCGAACGCCCCCGCGGGTGCCCGACTCAGTCCCGTGCCGAAGAGCGCGTCCACCACCACGTCCCCCGCGCCCGGCGGCTCCAGCGACTCCAGGGCGCGCGACACACCGCCGAAGCCTCGCAGCGCCTCCAGATTGCGCTTCGCCTCGGGCGTCAGCTTCGCGGTATCTCCCACCAGCGACACCGACACCCTCGCGCCCCCTTCCATCAGGAAGCGTGCCGCCACCAGGCCATCCCCACCGTTGTTGCCCGGCCCGCACACCACCACGAAGCGGCCACCGGGCCCGGCCAGGTCGCGAGCCACGTCCGCGAGCCCCCGCCCCGCGTTCTCCATCAGCAGCGCGGAGGGCATGCCGTGGCGCTGCTCGGCGGCCTCTTCGGCCTGACGCATCTGGGAGGCGGTGAGGACGCGCAACATGGGTTCAATCCCCTTTCGACTGGAGGACCACCGTGGCGGCGGCCACGTCGGCATCGTGGGTGAGCGCGAGGAACGCCTCCAACCCCCGCGCCTCCATCACTTCGAGCGCCACGCCTGAGAGGGCGAAGTACGGCGCCCCTCCGTCGCGGCGCACCTCCATGTCCTTCCAGCGGATGCCCGGAGGCGCGCCCAGCGCCTTCACCAGCGCCTCCTTCGCCGCGAAGCGCGCAGCATAGGCACTGGCGGCATCATGGCGCTGGCCACACAGCGCGCGCTCCGCCTCGGTGTAGACGCGGTTCAGGAACGGCTCCGCGCGAGGCCCGTCCATGATGCGCTGGATGCGAGAGATGGAGCAGATGTCCAGGCCCAGGCCCCGGATTCCCATGGCGCGCTATCCCGGGTTGCGCATCAGGTCGAGCATCTCCCGCACCGCGCGGTCGAAGCCCACCAGCACGGCGCGCGCGACGATGGCATGGCCGATGTTCAGCTCGTCGATTTCGGTGATGCGGGCGATGGGCTGCACGTTGTCGTAGTTGAGCCCGTGGCCCGCGGCCACGCCCATCCCCAGCTTCGTGCCCGCCTTGGCCGCATCGACGATGCGCGCCAGCTCGCGTGCGCGCTCCTTCTCGTTGCGAGCCTCGCAGTAGCGTCCCGTGTGCAGTTCGATGCGGTCCGCGTTCACCTTGTGCGACGCGCGCACCTGGTCCAGGTCCGGGTCGATGAACAGCGAGACGGTGATTTCGCCGTCCTTGAGGTTCTTGATGATCTTCGCGACGTGCTCGCGCTGACCGGCGACCTCCAGGCCGCCCTCCGTGGTGAGCTCCTCGCGGCGCTCCGGCACCAGCGTCACCACGTCCGGCTTGTGCTCGTAGGCGATCTTCACCATCTCCGTGGTGGCCGCCATCTCGAGGTTCAGCAGGGTCTGCGTCGTCTCACGCAGGATGCGCAAGTCGCGGTCCTGGATGTGGCGCCGGTCCTCACGCAGATGGATGGTGATTTGCTGCGCGCCGGCCAGCTCCGCCATGGCCGCGGCCGTCACGGGGTCCGGATAGGTGGTGCGCCGCGCCTGCCGCAGCGTCGCCACATGGTCCACGTTGACACCCAGTCGCTGTCCCATCGACCGCACCTCGCTTGATGCGCGGTCCCGGGATTGTCGGGGGCCCCGGCACGCGCTGGCCCCTCTAATCGCGGCCAGCGTCCGGAAGTCAACCGTCGTGAACGACGACTAGCGATTGCACGCCTTGGACAGGGCCTCGGCGATGTCCTTCGCGTAGGCCTCGTTGCGCGTGGCGTCCTCGCCTTCAATGAGGACCCGGACCTTGGGCTCGGTGCCGGAGAAGCGGACGAGCACGCGGCCGGAGTTGCCGAGCTTCTGCTCCACGGACTTGATGATTTTCATCACCTCCGGCATCTCGCCCAGCTCCTTCTTCTGCTTCACCACCACGTTGACCAGTGTCTGCGGCACCGGCTCGAAGATGGAAGCCAGCTCGCTCAGGGGCTTGCCCGCGCGGCACATCACCGCGAGGAGCTGGAGCGCCGCCAGCGTGCCGTCACCCGTCGTCGTGTGGTCCAGGAAGATGAGGTGGCCGCTCTGCTCGCCGCCCAGGTTGTAGCCGTTGCGGCGCATCTCCTCGACGACGTAGCGGTCACCCACGCGCGTGCGAGCCACCTTCACGCCCCAGCGCGCCACCGCGCGCTCCAGGCCGATGTTGCTCATCACCGTGGAGACCAGGACCTTCTTCTTGAGCTGCTTGCGAGCCATCAGCTCGCCGGTGCAGATGGCCATGATGGCGTCGCCATCCACGACCTTGCCCTTCTCATCCACGACGATGAGCCGGTCGGCGTCGCCGTCCAGCGCGATGCCCAGGTGGGCGCCGTGCTTGATGACCGAGCGCGCCAGGTTCTCCGGGAACAGCGCGCCACACTTGTGGTTGATGTTCTTGCCGTCCGGCGACACGCCCAGGGTGATGACCTTGGCGCCCAGCTCCTCCAGCACCGCGGGCGCCGTCTTGTAGGCCGCGCCGTTGGCGCAGTCGACGACGATGGTCAGCCCCTCCAGCGTCAGCTCGCGGGGGAAGGTCGCCTTGAGGAACACGATGTAGCGGCCCCGCGCGTCCTCCATGCGGAACGCCCGGCCAATCTTCGTCGCGGTGGGGCGGATGGAGTCGATGGCGCCCGTGGAGAGCAGCTCTTCAATCTTGCCCTCCGTCTCGTCCGGCAGCTTGAAGCCGTCGCGCCAGAAGAACTTGATGCCGTTGTCCTCGTACGGATTGTGGGACGCGGAGATGACGGCGCCGGCGTCGGCGCGCATGGACGTGGTGAGGTTGGAGATGCCCGGCGTCGGCAGCGGACCGACGAGCTCCACGTCGACGCCCATGGACGTCAGGCCCGCGGCGAGCGCCTGCTCCAACATGTAACCGGACAACCGCGTGTCCTTGCCCACGATGACGCGGTGCCGGTGCGGCCCGTTGCGGATGAGGAACGCGAGTGCCCGCCCGAGCTGCATCGCCACTTCCGCTGTCATCGGGTAGACGTTCGCCTTTCCGCGAACCCCGTCCGTACCGAACAGCTTCTGTGTCGTGCGCTCCTCCTTCGGAGGCATGTTCATCCTGTACGCCATGGTGCCGCTCCACCTTTCCCACGCCGGGCCTGTGCCGGTCGCTCGACGTCGGGGCTTATACCCCGCCCACCGCCGGGGCTCGAAGGTAGGGCCCCAACGCCTCCCTGGCAACGGCCCGGCCTTGCAGGCTCTATCACCCCTGAACAACGGTGCGAAAACGATACCAGGACCCACTCGCGGGGCCCACACCACGAGGGCCACGCCGCGTGGCCCCTCGTCCACGCACGCTCACCGTCCGAGCAGGGTGCCTCCGTCACGGGCGGACCGGATGGCATCGGCGACCACGAGCGCATCACGCGCCTCGGCCACGTCGTGGACGCGGACGACATCCGCGCCACCCAACACTGCCATCGCCGCCACGGAGCCCAGTGTCGCCGCGAGCCGCTCGCCCGCCGGCTTGCCGCCCGTCAGCGCCCCCAGGAAGCCCTTGCGACTGGTGCCCACCAGCAGGGGCAGGCCCGACACGCGCAGCTCCCCCAGCCGCCGCAGCAGGTAGAGGTTGTGGTCGAACGTCTTGCCGAAGCCAATGCCAGGGTCCAGCAGGATGCGCTCGCGAGCGACGCCCGCCGAGGTCGCCAGCCGCACCGAGTCGTCGAGGAAGTCGAGCACCTCGTCCATCAGGTCCTCGTAGCGCGGAGCCTGCTGCATGGTGTCGGGTGTCCCCTGGATGTGCATCAGGCAACAGGCGGCGTTGGACTCGGCCACGGCGCGGGCCAGCTCCGGGTCCGAGCGAAAGCCGGTGATGTCGTTGACCAGATGCACGCCTGCCTTCAGCGCCGCGCGCGCCACCGCGGCCTTCGTGGTGTCCACCGAGAGGGGCACGAAGGTGCGAGCGCGAAGGCCCTCGATGACCGGCAGCACGCGGGCCACCTCCTGCTCGGCGGTGACGGCCTGGGAGCCGGGGCGCGTGGACTCACCGCCCACGTCCAGCAGGTCCGCACCCGCCTCCGCCAGGGCGAGTCCATGCGCGATGGCCGCCTCCGCGCTCAGGTAGCGGCCCCCGTCCGAGAAGCTGTCCGGCGTCACGTTGACCACGCCCATGACGTAGGTGCGCGAGCCCCACTCGAACGTGCGCGCCCCCAGCACCATCGACCCGGGCGACTTCCCAGCATCCAGGCCGCGCGCCAGCGCGCTCGCCAACTCCTCGAGCACGCCGCCCTCGCCGCGCGCCAGGGCCATGAGCCGCTCGAACTGCTCGCGACGGCCCGACAGCAGCCCCACGCCGGGGCGTGAGCGCACGTCACCGGAGACCCACGAAGGATGCTCCTCGCGTCCAGGCACGAGGGCCCGCTCGGGGAGTGAGTGGAGGAAGGCGCCCACGTCCTTCGTCAGGCCGGTGAGCAGGAGCTGAGCGTGCGGCAGCTTCTCCAGCAGGTACTCGCGCGCGGGCGTGGGCAGGCCCATGCGCCGGAAGGCCAGCGTCAGGTCCTCTGGACGGTCGGCGCTGATGGGGCGGGCACGAATCATGGGAAGTGACTCCAGGGCACCGCGCCACCCTACCCCGTGAGCCACGCGCCTGGCCGCTGGAAGCAAACCCGAGAGCGCGCGGCCCGCAAAGCAGAAGGCCCTCCCCGACAGCGGGAAGGGCCTTCGTCACTTCGGACAGCGGCGAGACTACGCCTTGTTCGGCTCCATCTTCGGCAGCCCATCCAGGGCGTCGAGGATCTTCCGCTTGTCCTTCTTCTCCGTCGCCTTCGGGGGCGCATTCACGCGCGGGGGCGGGCGCTCACGGGTGAGCTGACCACCCTGCAGGAGGATGTTCACGTCCTCGGCGTCCAGCGTCTCGTACTCCACCAGGGCGTCGGAGACGCGGTGGAGCGCGTCCAGGTTCGCCGTCAGCAGGCCCTTGCCGCGCTCGTAGCAGCCCACCACGATGGCGCGAACCTCGGAGTCGATCTCCCGCGCGGTGTCCTCGGAGTAGTCCTTGGACGAGTTGAAGTCGCGGCCCAGGAACACCTCGCCGTCGCTCTTGCCGAACGCCAGGGGCCCCAGCTTCTCGCTCATGCCCCAGCGGCACACCATGGCGCGCGCCGTCTCGGTCGCCCGCTCGATGTCGTTCGCCGCGCCGCTGCTCATCTCGTTGAAGAGCAGTTCCTCGGCGATGCGGCCACCCATGGCCATGGCGATCTGGTCCAGCATCTGCTTCTTGTACCCGTTGACCTTGTCCTCGGTGGGAAGGCTCCAGGTGACGCCGAGGGCCTGACCGCGCGGGATGATGGTGACCTTGTGGAGCGGGTCGCATCCCGGCAGCAGCTTGGCGAGCAGCGCGTGCCCCGCCTCATGCACCGCGGTGTTCTTCTTCTCCTTCTCGGTCATGATCATCGACCGGCGCTCCGGGCCCATGAAGACCTTGTCCTTGGCGGCCTCGAAGTCGCTCAGGTCCACGCGCTCCTTGTTCTGCCGCGCGGCCATCAGCGCCGACTCGTTCACCAGGTTCTCCAGGTCCGCGCCCGTCATGCCCGGCGTACCGCGAGCGATGACCTCCAGGTCCACTTCCGGAGCCAGCGGCACGCGGCGGGTGTGCACCTTCAGCACGCCCAGGCGGCCCTTCAGGTCGGGACGCGGAACCACGATGCGGCGGTCGAAGCGACCCGGACGCTGCAGCGCGGGATCCAAAACGTCCGGACGGTTCGTCGCGGCAATCAGGATGACGCCGTCGTTGGACTCGAAGCCGTCCATCTCCACGAGGAGCTGGTTGAGCGTCTGCTCACGCTCGTCGTGCCCACCGCCCAGGCCGGCGCCACGGTGACGACCCACGGCATCGATTTCGTCGATGAAGATGATGCAGGGGGCGTTCTTCTTGCCCTGCTCGAACAAGTCGCGGACTCGGCTGGCGCCGACGCCCACGAACATCTCCACGAAGTCCGAGCCGGAGATGGAGAAGAACGGCACGCCCGCCTCGCCGGCCACGGCCCGCGCGAGCAGCGTCTTGCCCGTTCCCGGGGGGCCCATCATCAGCACGCCCTTCGGGATGCGACCGCCCAGCTTGGTGAACTTCTTGGGGTCCTTCAGGAAGGCGACGATCTCCTCCAGCTCTTCCTTGCACTCGTCCACACCGGCCACATCCGCGAAGGTGACCTTGTTGTGGCTCTCGCTCAGGAGCTTGGCCTTCGACTTCCCGAAGGTCATCGCCTTGCCGCTGCCCCCCTGGAGCTGGCGCATGAAGAAGATGAAGAAGAGGAACAGGAAGACGACAGGCATCCACTGACCAAGGATGGTCAGCCAGAGGCTGTTCTGCTCCTCCCGCTCATACTTGACGTCCACTCCGTTGTTGCGGAGCTGGTTCAGCATGGCCGCGTCCGGCGCGGGGCCCGTCGTGCGGAACTTCTCGCTCGTGTCGACGAACTTGCCGGAGTAGGTGTTGCCCTTGACCGCCACTTCCTTGACCTTCTTCTCCTCCACCTTCGTCAGAAGCTGGGTGAAGGAGGGCTCCTGGACCTGGTCGTTGCCCTGGGAGAAGAAGTTGTAGAAGGCGACGAAGAGGACGATCAGGATGACCCAGAGCCCGATGGTCTTGTAAGTCGAACGCACGTGTCAGCTGCCCTTTCGGTACTCGGCGGGATGAGGGCCGCGCCGGGAGAAACCCAGCCTTTTCAGTCGTTTGCCCGACACCAGGCGAGCTCCCCTGTCGTCGGACCGTATCAGCAACAGCAAAACGCCCTCAACTATTTAGGGGCCGCGACCAACCCCCGACAACTCTCATTCCACTCTATAACGAAGGGGTCCGCTGAATGCTCGGACCCGGGGGTGTCGCCCACAGGTAGTGTCCGGAAACATCCGCCCTGCCGGGCGGAGGCATCCAGAGTCCCGGAAGCCACACCACCGTGCCCGAGGCGTCCAGCACCACCGGCCGCGAATCTCTCGACTCCGCGGGCACTCGAAGATCCACCAACACATCTTGAAGCCGGCGTTGTCCCGCGCTCATCCGGACCTTGTCCCCCGGCTTGCGTGTCCGCACGGTGAGCGGCCAGTTCACATCCCCCGCCAGCGCCAGCCCATGCACTCCCTCGGGAGGTGCGTGGTCCGCCACGCGGAACGCCCACCCCGTCCCCTCCAGC